>CAKARM010000345.1:0-2506 GCA_916720585.1 uncultured Neisseria sp. | reverse complement strand
GAGCCGTCTGATTCCGGGCGAAGCCATGATGGCATTCTGGTATCACTTCGCCCTGTTGTTTGAGGCATTATTCATCCTGACTGCCGTCGATGCCGGCACGCGCGTCGCACGCTTCATGATTCAAGACTTGGGTAGTATCTTCTACAAACCTTTCGGCAACACCGACTCCATCCCTGCCAACCTGGTTGCAACCTTCTTCGCCGTGGCATTGTGGGGCTACTTCCTCTACACCGGCGTGACCGATCCGTTGGGTGGCATCAACTCGCTCTGGCCTTTGTTCGGCATCGCCAACCAAATGCTGGCAGGCGTAGCCTTGATTATGTGTGCCGTTGTGTTGATTAAGATGAAACGCGACCGTTATGTCTGGGTGGCACTCGTTCCTGCCGTCGGCGTACTGTTTGTAACCTGCTACGCCGGTCTGCAAAAACTGTTCCACAACGACCCGCGCGTCAGCTTCCTCGCCCATGCCGGCAAATACAGCGACGCATTGGCTAAAAACGAAGTCCTTGCGCCCGCTAAAGACATCGGCGAAATGTCGCAAATCATCTTCAACGACCAAATCAATGCCGGTCTGACCGCATTGTTCCTCTTAGTCGTCGTCATCGTTGCCATCTACGGCGTACGTACCGCCATGAAAGCACGCAAAGTCGGCTGGCCAACCGCCAAAGAAATCCCGGCAGTGTACCGTGACGGCAAACAACCGGAGGCACAAGGTGAAGCGTAAACTCGCCGCTTGGTGGAAAACCGCCAAACTTACCGCCAACCTCATGGCAGGCGTGCCCGATTATGAAAACTACGTTGCCCAACAGCGCAAACATAATCCCAACGCCCCCGTCATGACCGAGCTGCAATTTCAAGACTACTGCCGCAAACGCCGCTGCGGTGCAAACGGCGGAAGATGTTGTTAATTGCTTAAAAGGTTGAAAAAAGGTCGTCTGAAAGTTTTCAGACGACCTTTTTATATTACAATATTGGCATTTTAAAATCGGCATAGGCAAATACCGTCAGTTGATCCAATTTCCGCCAAAACGCAACCCGGCAGCGTCGCAGTTTGAGTTCAACAGGAAACTGCCCTATCTTGCCGCCAGCCGATTTGAATCTACCCGATTCCAATCCATCCATTACATTTTTACCACCTGCTTAAGGACAAGACATGAAGAAAAGCATCATTGCGACATTAGTCGGCATCGCCGCATTGGGAGGAGCAACCGTTGGCGGCGGCATTTATGCTGACAACAAATTGAAACAGGAATACTATTTCCAAAACAATCCCGATGCCGACAAACGCCTGAAAATCACTTTGGATAAATTTGACATGGGCCTCACTTCGGGTAAAGCTTCATGGAGGGGCGACATCACGCCCGACTTGTGCCATCAGGACACAAAATTCTCAATACGCGGCGAGGACATCATCACCCGCGGTCTGAACGGCTACACCATCCAAACCAAACTCTATCTGATTGGAGATGACAATAAAGAAATATTCCGGTTGGACGGCAATACCGTGCTTTCTTGGGGTGGAGAATTGGAGGGCAAACTGACCGCACCGGCAGGCTCATTAAACATCGATTCCGACGAAGTCAAATGGGAAACGGCGACTTTGGCTGTCAAAGGCCACAAATCCGACCATCAGTACCATCTCGATAATTTCAATTTCGAATGGCCCGGCATGACTGCCTCACACCCTGACAAACCTGATAGCCCGGGATACCAATTTAGTTTGAAAAACGTTAAATATCAGGCTGATATGGAAAAAGGTGACACCACTGCATGGCGCAACGGCACATCCCTCTTCACCGTAGACTCTGCCGCATTCAAAATGGGCAACCAAACCTTTGATTTCTCTGTCGACAAAATCAAAGCAGGAAGCAAACAGTCTGCAAAAGACAACAAATACGCTATGGAAGGACAAAGCGAAATCGAAAACTTCCGCATCAACAACATCAAATTCGACCGAATCCATTACAACTTCAACCTCCGCGATATCAATGGCGAAGGTATCGACCGCATCAATAAATTCTTCGACCGTCAAGGTAAAGAGTGCGTCGATATGAACAGCCCTGACACACAAAAAGAACTGATGGAAGCCGTAAAAACCTTTTTAAAAACCGGCATCAAATTCGATTCAAAAGGCAATCAAATCTACTTGAACAACAGCGCGGTCAAAGCCGATGCAGACGCCTCCATTCCGCCTATCGAATATAAAAACGACGAGCAGCTTCAACAAGACCTCCTCAGTAAGCTGAAATACAACATCAACGCGGAGGTCGATAAAAACTTCATCAGAGAAGTGCTCAAACTGGCTTCTCAATACGATCCCAATATCAAAGAAAGCGATTTGGACAACGTCGTCAAAGAAATGGCAACCGCACTCAATGCCGAAGTCACCGAAGACAAGCTGATTATCAAACGCAGCCAATAATCCGCCGGCAAACCTGTTGGAAAATATAGCGGATTAAATTTAAATCAGGACAAGGCGACGAAGCCGCAGACAGTACAGATAGTA
>CAKARM010000344.1:0-2513 GCA_916720585.1 uncultured Neisseria sp. | reverse complement strand
TACCGGTTGCCATTAGAAACTTCCTATACTTAAAAATTAACAAAATCAGCAAAATAAGGCATACAGCAAACTTAAACGTTCAGCGTTTCTCCCTAGCTTTATATACTTGGTCGAGTGCCGGCTTCTGCTTAACTGTCTTTTTACATTTGTTAAGCCAAAACGTCAAGCCATACAAGGGAAAAAGTGCGAAAATGGCGGAAACCGACCAAAATACAACAGAAATCGAAATAAACCTTATAATCACTATATTTATAGATTCATTTGGTATCAAACCTTCCACAAGGTCGTCTGAAAACAAGCCCTCTTCCACAAAGCTAAAATACTTATGAACAACCCAAACACACATCACGAATCCGATACACTTTTAAGCGACCAAAAAACCGCCCCGCCGAAACGTTACGGCGTATTTTTGCTGAACGACGATTACACCACGATGGAATTTGTCGTCGAAATCCTGACCGAAATCTTCATGCTCGGACAGGAGCAGGCGGTGGCGGTGATGCTGTTGGTTCATCACGAAGGCAAAGGCTTGTGCGGCACTTACACACGGGACATCGCCCAAACCAAGCAGCAGCAGGTCATGCAGCGGGCAAAAGCCGAAGGGCATCCGCTGCAATGTATTGTCGAGGAGATTTAATATGCTTTCACCCGAATTGGAACAGATTTTGCAGCAGCTTTACCGCGAAGCGCGTAAGGCTCATTATGAATTCATCAGCCTCGAGCATCTGCTTTTGGTGTTAATCGAAGAAGACGCCTCCGTCCCCAACGTCCTCAAGCTCTGCGGCGCGGATTTGAAAGTGTTGTCCGAACAGCTCGCCGCCAGCGTTGCCGAAAATACCCCGCAGATTCCCGACCACCTTTTGGACACAGTCGAAACCCAGCCCACGCTCGGCTTCCAGCGCGTCATCCAGCGGGCGATGGTGCATACCCAATCCGCAGGCAAAGGCTTGGTCGAGCCTTTGGACGTTTTGGTGGCGCTGATGAGCGAAACCGACAGCCATGCCGTCTATTTCCTCAAACTGCAATCGGTTACGCGTTTTGAAGTTTTGCGCTGCATTGCCCACGGCGCAACCGAAGACGACGAACACAAAGGCTTTTCAGACGACCCCGACAATGATTCAGACGACCCCGTCGAATCGAAAAGCGGCTCGCTGTCGGACTACACCGTCAACCTCAACGCCGAAGTCAAAGCCGGCCGCATCGACCCCTTAATCGGCAGAAAACACGAAATGGAACGGCTGGTACAAATCCTGTGCCGCCGCCGCAAAAACAATCCGCTTTTGGTCGGCGAAGCAGGCGTGGGCAAAACCGCGCTGGCGGAAGGCTTGGCGCATCAAATCGTCAACGGCGACATTCCCGACGCGCTCAAAAATGCCGAAGTGTACGCGCTGGATATGGGCTCGCTTTTGGCGGGTACGAAATACCGCGGCGACTTTGAAGCGCGGGTCAAATCCGTCTTGAAACAGCTCGAAAAAATCCCGCACGCCATTTTGTTTATCGACGAAATTCACACCATCATCGGCGCAGGCAGCACCAGCGGCGGCACAATGGACGCGTCCAACCTGCTCAAACCCGCATTAGCAAAAGGTTCATTGCGCTGTATCGGTGCGACTACTTACGACGAATACCGCACCATTTTCGACAAAGACCACGCCTTGAGTCGCCGTTTCCAAAAAATTGACGTGGTCGAACCCACCGTTTCCGAAACCGTTCAAATCCTGCGCGGCTTGAAGCCAATGTTTGAAGATTTCCACCAAGTCCGCTATACGCAAGGCGCACTTGAAGCCACCGCCGAACTCTCCGCCCGCTACATCAACGAGCGTTTCCTGCCCGACAAAGCCATCGACGTAATGGACGAAGCAGGCGCGGCGCAACGGATTTTGCCCAAATCCAAACAGAAAAAAGTCATCGGCAAAGCGCAAATCGAAACCGTCATCGCTAAAGTCGCGCGGATTCCCGAAAAAACCGTGTCGCACGATGACAAACAAGTGCTGCAATTCCTCGGCCGCGATTTGAAAAACATGGTTTACGGTCAGGAAAACGCCATCGACGCGCTGGTTGCCGCCGTCAAAATGTCGCGCTCCGGTCTCGCCCTGCCCGACAAACCCATAGGCAGCTTCCTCTTCTCCGGCCCGACCGGCGTCGGCAAAACTGAAGTCGCCAAACAGCTTGCCTACTCGATGGGCGTACCGCTGCAACGCTTCGACATGTCCGAATACATGGAGCCCCACGCCGTATCGCGCCTCATCGGCGCGCCGCCGGGCTACGTCGGCTTCGACCAGGGCGGCCTTTTGACCGAAGCCGCCAACAAACACCCGCACTGCGTATTGCTCTTGGACGAAATCGAAAAAGCCCATCCCGACATTTTCAACGTCCTCCTGCAAGTTATGGATGCAGGCAAACTGACCGACAACAACGGCAAGAGCGCGGATTTCCGCAACGTCATCCTGATTATGACCACCAACGCAGGCGCGGAAAGCCTCAGCCGCCCCAGCCTCGGCTTTACCGCCAAG
>CAKARM010000343.1:0-2520 GCA_916720585.1 uncultured Neisseria sp. | reverse complement strand
TCTCTTTGAGCTAAGGCGAGGCAACGCCGTGCTGGTTTAAAGTTAATCCACTATAAAAAAAAGCCGACCGAACCTATTTAAGGTCCGACCGGCTTTTATCGTTTTAAAAATTAACGATGTCTGTGGACTTGGCTGCCGATGACGCCGCCTAATGCAGCGCCGCCCAAAGTAGAGCCGGTATCGCCGCCGATCAAGTTACCCGCTACACCGCCCAATACCGCGCCAGTAGCGGTATTGCGTTGTGTTTGGGTCATGCCCGCACATGCACTCAGAGAAGTAGCAATGGCGATCAAGGTCAAAGTTTTAGTCAAGAAAGACTTGCTCATGGTGTGTTCTCCGTTGTGGGTTAACTCAGTAACGAAAGTATGTCACACCAAGTCATTAATATTTATTCCAATAAGTAAAGTCATTTTAAACTAGGATAACTTAACAGGCGGACAGTTAGAAAAAACCATAATCCGATAAATCAGACAAATTAAATAAAAGGTCGTCTGAAACTGTCTGTTTTTACCCACACACAGACCTTTCAGACGACCTCTTTTTCACCACTCAAACCGGCTTAAGGCGCGACCCGTTTACGGTTTGCCGCAGCCAAAAGCGCGAGCATTTCTTCGGTAGTATCCCAGCCGATGCAGGCATCGGTAATGCTTTGCCCGTAAACCTCGGGCTTGTCCTGTCTGCCTTCGACCAAATGGCTTTCCACCATTACGCCCATAATATTATCCTCGCCGTTTTCCAGTTGCGCGGCAACATCTTGGGCAACTTCCATCTGCCGTCTGTAATCTTTACGGCTGTTTGCGTGGCTGCAATCGACCATCAGCTTGGGCGACAAACCGGCTTTTATTAATTGTTCCGCCGCCGATTTGACGTGTTCGGTGCCGTAATTCGGTTCTTTGCCGCCGCGCAGGATAACGTGGCAGTCGGGATTGCCGCCGGTATGCACAATGGCGGAATGCCCCGCTTTGGTTACAGACAGGAAGTGATGCGGATGACTTGCCGCGCCAATCGCGTCGATGGCGATTTTCAGATTGCCGTCCGTACCGTTTTTGAAACCGACCGGACAAGACAGACCGCTGGCGAGTTCGCGGTGTACCTGACTTTCCGTCGTCCGCGCACCGATCGCGCCCCAAGAAATCAAGTCCGCGTAATATTGCGGCGTAATCATGTCAAGGAACTCCGTCGAAGCAGGCATGCCCATATTGTTCAGCGTCAGCAGCAAGCTGCGTGCCTGACGCAGGCCGTAGTTGATGTCGAACGTGCCGTCCAAGTGCGGGTCGTTAATCAGACCTTTCCAACCCACCGTTGTACGCGGTTTTTCAAAATACACGCGCATCACAATCAGCAATTCTTTTTCATATTTCTTGCGCAACACCAGCAAACGTTCGGCGTATTCCAATGCGGCTTTGGTGTCGTGGATGGAACACGGGCCGATAATCACCAGCAGGCGGTTGTCCTTGCCATGAACCAAATCGGCGATTTCATGCCGCGTGCGGTGTACCAGCCCCGCCGCTTCCTCGGAAATCGGCAGCTCGTACAAATGGGCAATCGGCGGCAGCAGCTCTTTGACTTCTCTAATCTTAATATCGTCGGTAGGGTATTGTTGGGTCATTGTTATTGCTTTCAAATTCAGATAAATTAAGGCATAGATTACCTTCTTTACCTGTTTTAAACAAGCCTTTTAGCCATCTTACGGCAATTTTATTTCAAAAAATCAAATTTTTTCTGTTTTTATATATTTAAATTTCTAAAATTAAAATTTTTTCGCAATAAAATTTTGATTAATTCAATAAGCAATACCTGCGTTGTCAACAATTTTCATCCTTCCCCAATAATCCCCCCGCCTTCCGACAGCATCTTTTTGACGAATACCTATAAGACTATTCCATCCAAAACTTGACCGCGGACAAGCCCTGCTTCGTTTTTACGCAAGCCGGCATATCACTCACATTGAAATGTAGTAAAATAACAAAATATCAAAGCAATATCGCGCAGCCTGTGTTACTTATCCTACACTACTGCCCTGCCGCATCATTAAAATAACCATATATTCGTCGCACATCCCACACATCCTTCCCGCTCTTACTGAAAAGCCGTCCTACCTTTCAGACGACCTTTCTTTTCAACCTCAAAACAAGGAGCGTTACAATGAAAGCAGCACGTTTTTACGATAAAGGCGACATCCGCATCGAAGACATCCCCGAACCGACCGTCGCCCCCGGCACCGTCGGCATCAACGTCGCTTGGTGCGGCATCTGCGGCACCGACCTGCACGAATTCATGGAAGGCCCGATTTTCATCCCGCCCTGCGGCCATCCGCATCCGATTTCCGGCGAGTCCGCGCCCGTAACGATGGGACACGAGTTCTCCGGCGTGGTTTATGCCGTCGGCGAAGGCGTGGACGACCTCAAAGTCGGACAACACGTCGTAGTCGAACCCTACATCATCCGCGATGACGTACCAACCGGCGAAGGCAGCAACTACCACCTCTCCAAAGACATGAACTTCATCGGCTTGGGCGGC
>CAKARM010000342.1:0-2523 GCA_916720585.1 uncultured Neisseria sp. | reverse complement strand
TCCCGAGCGTGATACATCGCCAGATGTCAAGAAACTGATCGACACTATTTGGTTGATGATGCAGGACAACAATGATCAAGGTCGTCTGAAAGTCTGCCGCACACGTTTTTTGGAGTTAATGAAAACTGACATCCGCAATCCTTCCATATATCCTTCCCTCGGCTATGCCTTATCTTGGTTAAATGTCTCTGGTGGTAATTCTGTGTTAGCTCCGTGGGTGAGGCACCAGTTTCCCGATACGGCTCGGCTGATTGCCGAATTGCGCGACCATGATTGCGGTAGTACGAAATGCCGTTATTGTCAGGATACGCTCAATCCTGAGGCGCAGTTACAGCGTTATTTCAAACTACCGACTTTTCGCGATGTAAAAGGATTTGATGGTGGACAACGTGCTGTGGTGCAATCAGGTATGAAGGGGTTGCATACGCTGGCGGTGCTGCCCACGGGCGGCGGCAAATCCTTATGTTATCAGTTGCCAGCGCTCAACCGCTACTACCGCAACGGAGGCTTGACAATAGTTGTTTCACCTTTGCAATCGCTGATGAAAGATCAGTTGGACGGTTTGGAGAAAAAAGGAGCTACCTGCGCTGCTATGCTTAACGGCTTAGTTGAGGTGGTTGAACGTGCCCAAATTTTAGACAAAATAGCTTTGGGCGATATCGGCATTTTGTTTGTCGCGCCTGAACAGTTCCGCAACACCAGTTTTATTAACGCTATTTCGCAACGCCAAATTAACGGCTGGGTATTCGATGAGGCACATTGCCTGTCGAAATGGGGACACGACTTCCGTCCAGACTATCTATACGCAGTCAAATTTATCGCTGAACACAGCAAAAATAACGGTACGGTGGCTCCGGTAAGTTGTTTTACTGCTACTGCCAAACCCGATGTCCTCGCCGACATCACTAACCATTTCCGTGAGGAGGCTGGTATTGAGTTCCGCCAATTTATTGGTGACAACGAGCGCGACAATCTGTTTTACGATGTGCTGGAGATTTCAGATGGCCTTAAAAAACAAAAAATCAACGAGCTGTTGCATCGTGAACTTGATCATCAAAACGGTGGAGCCGTGGTATTTGTCGGACGGCGGAAAAGTGCGGAAACCTATTCGGCTTACCTGAAAGAACAAGGCTGGGCATGTGAGCATTTCCACGCAGGCTTGGGGAACAACGAAAAAGCCGATATTCAAAACCAGTTTATTGGCGGTAGTTTGCGCGTTATTGTCGCCACCAACGCCTTTGGTATGGGCGTGGATAAACCTGACGTACGCTTGGTTATTCACGCTGAAATCACCGGCTCGCTGGAAAATTATTTGCAGGAAGCGGGCAGAGCAGGGCGTGATCAGGTAGAGGCAAAATGCGTCTTGCTGTATGACAGCAAAGACGTGGACACACAGTTTTCGATCAGCAAAATGTCGCAAATTGAATTGCGCGATTTGAAATCAGTGTGGAAGAAAGTTGGTTGGCTGAATCAGGCGGCATACGGCAAAGACCATTGCGGTGAAATCGTGGCAACAGGTGGCGAAATTTTGCGCGACACCGAAGAGTACATGAGTTTTGACAGCGATGATAGACAGGCAGATACCAAAGTCAAAACCGTATTGGCATGGTTGGAACGTGCAGACTTATTGGAGCGTAAGGAAAATCAAACCCGTATTTTCCCCGCACGTTCAGGTCGTCTGAATCTAGATGAGGCACTGGCGATTATTGAAAAAAACAAGTTCAGTAAGCGTATCTCGGAAATTTACCAAACCATTGCCGAAATTGTGTTTAAAGCGCCAGAGGATGCGCCTTTGAGTACCGATGATTTGGTGCAGGCAACAGCATGTAGTTTCACCGAATTGCGAGGTCATCTAAAAAAGCTGGAAGAATTGGGTATCCTTACCAACGATACGCATATGACCGTCATTTTGCGTACCGATAACATAAAGCCTGCCGACAAACGTCTGGCACAAGTTATCGCCTGTGAGGAAAAACTCTGGCAGATTTTAAAAAACGAAATTCCAGAAGCAGATCAAGGTATTTGGCAAAACCTCTCATTGAGCGCTGTCTGCCACCAAATGCATGAGGTAGGTTTAGAAACCAATCCTGCTGAAATCAAACTTCTGATGCAGTCGCTTGCCGATGATAAAGCAGCAGAGCGAACAAACAGCAGTGGAAGTTTCCAAATCCGTGATGTTGGCAACAACCTTTTGAAAGTACGTTTCAAGAATCCCAAAAGCGACAGTTGGGAAAACCTACAAAACAATGCCGAACTTCGCCGTAATATCGGTCTGTGCCTTTTACCATTCCTGATGGCAAAAACCAATGGAGTGCGTCAAAAAGACGTAATGGTTGAAACCCGTATGGGTGAATTGGTGCAGCAGCTTGCCGACGATTTAGTATTATCGGTACAAATCCCGGTTGACCGTCGCGAGCTTCTGCTCAGGCAGACACTGCTGTTTATGCACAAACAAGGCATTATCAAACTCAACCACGGCATGACCATTCTGAGACATGCCATGACTATCACACCTAATCCCAA
>CAKARM010000341.1:0-2525 GCA_916720585.1 uncultured Neisseria sp. | reverse complement strand
ACTGCGGTGGTAACCGGCGGCCCGGGCGCGGTATTTTGGATGTGGATGACCGCCGTTTTCGGCATGGCGACCAAATACGGCGAAGGCGTGTTGGCGGTGAAATACCGCGTGACCAACTCCAAAGGCGAAATGTCCGGCGGGCCGATGTATTACATCGAAAACGGTTTGGGTAAAAACTGGAAATGGATGGCGTTGGCGTTCGCTTTATTCGGCACATTCGCTTCGTTCGGCATCGGCAGCTCCGTACAGTCCAACTCGGTCGCTCAAGCGGTTCAGACGAGCTTCGGCGTCGAACCTGTCTATACCGGCATTACGTTGACGGTTCTGACTGCCATCGTCGTTTTGGGCGGTATCAAAGGCATCGCCAAAGCCGCTTCTTTCATCGTACCCGCTATGGCGGTGTTTTATGTGGTGGGCGGTATTTCCATTATCGTCATCAATTCCGATGCGCTGGTGCCTGCCGTCAAGCTAATTTTCTCCGATGCGTTCAGCGCGCAGGCAGTGGCGGGCGGCGCTATCGGCACGGTAATCCGCTACGGCGTGGCGCGCGGCGTGTTCTCCAACGAAGCGGGCATGGGTTCTGCACCGATTGCCGCCGCAGCCGCCAAAACCGACCATCCCGTCCGTCAGGCATTGGTTTCCATGACCGGTACGTTTTTGGACACCATCGTCGTTTGTTCGATTACCGGCATCATTTTGGTGATGGGCCTGCTCGGCGCGGGCGGCGAGTTTGTCAAACCTGAATTGAGCGGCGCGGCACTGACGACCGTCACGTTCCAAAAAATGCTGCCCGGCATCGGCGGCTGGATTGTCACCATCGGTCTGATTTTCTTCGCCTACTCAACCATTTTGGGCTGGTGCTATTACGGCGAGAAATGCGCGGTTTATGTATTCGGCGAGAAGTTTGCCGGTTTGTACCGCGTGGGTTACGTCTCTTCCGTCATGCTGGGTACAGTCTTGAGCCTTGATTTGGTATGGCTGGCTTCGGATACGTTCAACGGCCTGATGGCATTGCCCAACCTGATCGCACTCCTTTTGATGATTAAAGTCATCGTCAATGAAACGCGCGACTTCAAACAAAAAGTCAAAGACGGAGCGTTGCCGCATTGAAGCCTGAGGTCGTCTGAAAGGTGTTTCAGACGACCCGATATCTGTATTTGTCAAACCAGTCGGCGGAGGAACAAAATGAAAGTGCTTGTTTTAGGTGCCGGAGTTGCCGGCGTATCTTGCGCGTGGTATCTGGCGGAAGCCGGACATGAGGTAACGGTAATCGACCGCGCCGAAGGCGTGGCAATGGAAACCAGTTTCGCCAATGCGGGCCAGCTCTCTTACGGCTATACCACGCCTTGGGCGGCACCCGGCATTCCGGCCAAAGCACTGAAATGGCTGTTTAAAAGCTATCCTCCTTTATTGTTCCGCCCTGACGGCAGCCTGTATCAAGTCGAATGGCTGTGGCAAATGCTGCAAAACTGCACGGCATCCCGCTATCAAATCAACAAAGAGCGCATGGTCAGGATTTCCGAATACAGCCGTGAAATGTTCCGCCGTTTTGAAGCGCAAACCGGCATGAATTTCGAAGGACGCAAAAAAGGGACTTTGCAGATTTTCCGCCAAGCCAAAGAAGTCGAAGCGGCAGAACAAGACATTAGCGTTTTGGAACGGTACGGCGTGCCCTACCGTCGTCTGAAACCCGAAGAATGCGCAGAATTCGAGCCTGCACTTGCACGCGTTACCGCCAAAATTGCCGGCGGCCTGCACCTGCCTGCCGATGCGACCGGCGACTGCCACCTCTTCACCCAAAACCTGTACAAACTGTGTCTGGAAAAAGGCGTACAGTTCCATTTCAACCGAACCATCCGCCGCATCGAACACAACGGCCAGCGCATCAGCGCAGTGGAAACTGAAACAGAACGGTTTGAAGCAGATGCCTTCGTCTGCGCGCTCGGCTGCTTCAGCAGAACGGTTTTGGCGCAGTTGGGCCTCGATCTGCCCATTTACCCCGTCAAAGGCTATTCCTTGACCCTGCCCGTCAAAAACTCAGACGGCGCGCCGGTTTCCACTGTTTTGGACGAAAGCTACAAAGTCGCCATCACACGATTCGACAACAGAATCCGCGTCGGCGGCATGGCGGAATTGTCCGGCTACGAAATCAAACTGTCCGAAAAACGCCGCGAAACGCTGGCTTTGGTCGTCAACGATTTGTTCCCCGAAGGCGGCGACTTGAATCAGGCATTGTTCTGGAGCGGACTCAGACCGATGACGCCCGACAGCACGCCGCTAATCGGCCGCACCCGCTTTGACAACCTATTCCTGAATACAGGTCACGGCACTTTGGGCTGGACCATGTCGCTGGGCTCGGCAAAATTGACCGCCGATATCGTGTGCGGCAAAGACACCGAAATCCGCAGCGACGACTTGAGCCTGTCGCGCTATCCGTCTTGAACTTTAAACCGATAAGGTTTGAGCGGCACTATAGTGGATTAAATTTAAATCAGGACAAGGCGACGAAGCCGCAGACAGTACAG
>CAKARM010000340.1:0-2535 GCA_916720585.1 uncultured Neisseria sp. | reverse complement strand
TATTGGAAACGACTGCCTTGCCGGCGCACTATGCCGACTACGTCCCCGCCAAATAACTCGTTGACATCCGTTGCGGTAGATGACGCTAGGGGAATAGGGGCAGGGAACCTTTTGAGGAGAAGAGAGGGTCAAAAAGGCTGAGAAGAGGCGGAAAGAGGATAGAGACGATGTTATAAACGTTTCGAATTGTATTCTCAGTTTCAGACGACCTCCAACATTTCCCTGTATAATCACGCTTTTGTTCAAACGCTTGTACTTTTCAATATGATTTATCCGTGGCATCAAAACCAGTGGCGGCAGCTTGCCGGCCATTGGGAAAACCGTCCGAACGCTTGGCTGTTTACCGGCAAGGAAAATACCGGCAAAACAGCGTTTGCGCGGTTTGTGGCACAGGCTTTGCTGTGCGAATCGCCTCGGGAAGATCATCAGCCTTGCGGCGTATGCGCTTCGTGTCATTTGTTTTTGCAAAATAGTCATCCCGATTTTTACGAACTCACTCCTGAAATCCCCGAAGACGGTGCGGTCGGGCGAAAATTGTTGCAGATTAAAATCGATGCCGTGCGCGATATTGTGGAAAACATTTATCTGACGGCTGTGCGCGGAGGATTGCGGGTGGTATTGGTGCATCCTGCTGAAAGTATGAACGTGCAGGCGGCAAACGGGTTGCTCAAAGCTTTGGAAGAGCCGCCGCAACATGTTGTTTTTTTGATGGTTACGCATGCGCGCGACAAGCTTCTTCCGACGATTAAAAGCCGTTGCCGCCAGATGGTTTTGCCGGCGCCTTCGCGTGACGAAGCTTTGGCGTATCTTCGGAAAGAGGGGGTGGATGATGCGGAATCTTTGCTGGCTTTTCACAGCGGTGCGCCTTTGTTTGCCCATACGCCCGAAATGGATGACTTGCGCAAAGAGCTGCTCACTTTGCTTGCCGCCCCACGCCTGTTGACGATACTCGACTACGCCGCTGCGTTTGATAAACACAAGCAGCCGTTGGCAGTCTTCATCGATTGGATGCAGAAATGGCTGTTGGATGTCGGCTTGGCGCAACAACAAATGCCGCCGCTTTATTATCCCGATTACGCGCAGGCATTGTCGCAGACGGCTTCCAAAACCGATCCGCGCCGCCTGTTTGCGCTGACGGGGCGTCTGAACGCACTCAGCCCTTACGGATACCACACCTTGAGTGTTAAAATGCAGCTTGAGTATCTGCTGACTGAATATCTCGAATTTTGGCAAAACAAATAATTAGATAAGGTAAAACAAAATGGTAAACAACAATAAAGACATTCCGGCGAAAATGATGGCGTTGCAGCTTAAAGACCCGACCCTGCTCTACAACTGCTATATGCCGTTTCTCGAACACGGCGGACTTTTTGTTCCGACCGAAGACGTATTTTCATTGGGCGAAGACATCCTGCTCGCCGTTGAAATCGCCGATTATCCCAAACGCTTCCTGCCTACCAAAGTCGTCTGGATTAACCCCGCCCGTACTTCCGCACACCGTCCCAAAGGTGTCGGGCTGGCATTTTCCGAACACGAAAGCTGCCTTCAGGCGAAAACCCTGATTGAAGGCGAGCTGGGACCAAAACTGCGCAGCGACCGCGTTACCTTCACGCTTTAAAATCATGCATTTAATCGATTCACACTGCCACCTCAATTTCGAAGGCTTGAGCAACCGCCTGCCTGAAGTGTTCGCCAACATGGAAGAACAAAGCGTCAAGCAGGCGCTTGCCATCAGCGTGAGCAGACAGAGTTTCGCCGAAGTCTTCGACATTGCCCAAGCCAATGAACAGGTTTACTGCACCATAGGCGTCCACCCCGACAGTCAAGAAGCCGAAGAATTTACCGTCGCTGAAATGGTTGAAGCGGCAAAACACCCGAAAGTCGTCGGCATAGGCGAAACGGGCTTGGATTATTACTGGTGCAAAGGCGATTTGGCATGGCAGCACCGCCGCTTCGCCGAACACATCCAAGCCGCCAACGAAGGCGATTTGCCCGTGATTGTTCACACCCGCGATGCCGCCGCCGATACTTTGGCGATTCTGAAAGAAGGTCAAACCAATTCCGGCGTTATCCACTGCTTCACCGAAGATACCGCTTTTGCCAAAGCCGCTTTGGATTTGGGGCTGTACATTTCCTTTTCCGGCATTGTTACCTTCAAAAATGCCCCACAAATTCAAGAAGCTGCCAAATACGTCCCTGCGGACAGAATGCTGGTCGAAACCGACTCCCCATTCCTCGCCCCGGTTCCCAAACGCGGTAAGCCTAACGAACCTTCCTATGTCCGTTATACCGCCGAATTTGTGGCGAAACTGCGCGGCGAACCCGTAGAAACGCTTGCCGCTTACACCAGCGACAATTTCTATCGTTTGTTCAATAAAGTACCCGACATCCGTGTTTGATTCGAATGGAAAAAAGGTCGTCTGAAAATGCTTCATCTAGCGTTTCAGACGACCTTTTGAAATTTGGAATTATTTATAGTTAATTAAAAACAAAATGGTACAATACTCAACTTTGAAGGTCTAACCATGGCATACT
>CAKARM010000339.1:0-2551 GCA_916720585.1 uncultured Neisseria sp. | reverse complement strand
GGCATTTTCTGCTACGTTGGCGCGGAAGTATCCATCGGCTCTTTCATGGTCAATATTTTGGGCTTCCTGAAAGGATTGAGCCATGCCGAAGGTGCGGATATGTTGATGTATTACTGGGGTGGTGCCATGGTCGGACGCTTCCTCGGTTCGGCGGTGATGGCTCGAGTCGCGCCAAACCGCTACCTTGCTTTTAATGCCTCAGTTGCCACTGCCTTGCTCGTCATTGCCATCATGGTTGGTAAAGGCAATGCCGACATCGCCATGTGGGCGCTGCTTGCCATCGGCTTCTTCAACTCCATCATGTTCCCGACCATCTTCTCGCTGGCGACCAAAAATCTCGGCAAATTCACCAATTCTGCTTCAGGTATTCTTTGTACCGCCATCGTTGGCGGCGCGCTGATTCCTGTTTTGCAAGGTAAGATTGCTGATGATTTCGGTATGATGATTTCTTATGTTGCACCTGCCGTGTGCTACCTCTACATCGTCTTCTTTGCGCTTAAAGGTTATAAAGCCGACGAGTAAGCGTTGACTGGATAAAAGGTCGTCTGAAAACTTGGAAATCAGGTTTTCAGACGATCTTTTTGCTTTGCGGCGGACTTTTAAAGCTGATCCGTTCAAACCGAGGTCGTCTGAAAATACGGCAACAGATTTTAACCGGAGCTTAAACCCGTTTTCAAAAGGCAGAACGCGTCCGCAATACGGTCTGACTGACTTATGGCATAATGCTGGCGGCAAAAATACAGGAGGTCTTCATGTCGAAAATCATCTTATTGCACGGACTGCACATGCACTCTTGGGTGATGAAACCTTTAGCGGATATGCTGGCAAAGCAGGGCTTTGACGTTGCCCTGTTCGGTTACTACAGCGTCTGGCACACCATGCCGCAGCACACGCAGGCGTTGGCGGAATTTGTTGAAAAACACGATACGGGCGAGCCCCTGCATTTTGCCGGACATAGTCTGGGCGGGCTGGTATTGCGCCACTTTGCCGCCGCCCACCCCGAAAAAATTACCGGCCGCATCGTTACCTTCGGCACGCCCCACCAAGGCAGCCGGGCTGCGCAAAGGGTGTTCCGGCTTGGATTGAAGACCCCCGTACTCGGCGGTGCTTATCGCGATGCGCTCGACGGCGGTACGCCCGATTTGCCCGAACATATCGAACTGGGCAGTATCGCCGGCAACAAGCCGCTCGGGCTGGGGCGCGTATTGGGTTTGCACGGCGAACACGACGGTACGGTTTTGGTCAGCGAAACCCGCTGTCCGAATATGCGCGACCACGTTATCTTACCCGTCAGCCACAGCGGTATGCTGTTTAAACACATTACCGCCGAGCAGACCGCAACATTTTTGCGCGAGGGGCAGTTTAATCATGATAAAAAGAAATAATACGGCTTTATTTTGAAAATAAGGATATTTTATTTCAAAAAATTAAATTTAAAACCATATCGCATCAACTAAAATCCGTTATTACATTCATAAAAAATCACGGGGTCGTCTGAAAAGCGGTTTTTCAGACGACCCCGTGTGCTAAACTTCGTTAAATACACACAAAACAGGCAAAGCAATATGTTTGCATTCAAATCACTGCTCGATATGCCGCGCAAAGAAGCCCTTGCCGTTGTTGCGGCGTTAATCGGGGCGATGGGTTATACCATCATTTCGCTGGGTTGGCTGCCCCATATGTCCATCATCGCCGCCATTACCGTCCTCATCCTCTACGGTCTCGCGCGCGGGTTGAAATATAACGATATGCAAAAAGGCATGGTCGGAGCGGTGGGGCAGGGCATGGGCGCGATTTACCTGTTTTTCTTCATCGGGCTGATGGTCAGCGCGCTGATGATGAGCGGCGCGATTCCAACGCTGATGTATTACGGTTTCGGGCTGATTTCTCCTACTTATTTCTATTTCTCCGCCTTTGCGCTCTGTTCCGTCATCGGCGTGTCCATCGGCAGCAGTTTGACCACTTGCGCCACCGTTGGCGTTGCCTTTATGGGCATGGCGGCGGCGTTTCATGCCGATTTGGCGATGACGGCGGGCGCGATTGTTTCCGGCGCGTTCTTCGGCGACAAAATGTCCCCGCTCTCCGATACCACGGGCATTTCCGCTTCCATCGTCGGCATTGATTTGTTCGAACACATCAAAAACATGATGTACACCACCATTCCCGCGTGGCTCATCAGCGCGGCATTGATGCTGTGGCTCTTGCCCAATGTTGCCGCCCACGATTTGAACAGCGTCGAATCCTTCCGCAGCCAGCTTGAAGCGACGGGCTTGGTACACGGCTATTCACTGATTCCGTTTGCGCTGTTGGTCGTGCTGGCGCTGTTGCGCATCAACGCCGTCGTCGCCATGCTCTTCACCATCCTCGCCGCGCTTGCGGTAACTTATTTCCACAGCACGCCCGACTTGAACCAGCTCGGCGCATGGTTTTACGGCGGCTACAAACTCGAAGGCGAAGCGTTCCAAGACATCGCCAAACTTATTTCGCGCGGCGGTTTGGAAAGCATGTTCTTCACGCAAACCATCGTGATTCTCGGCATGAGTTTGGGCGG
>CAKARM010000338.1:0-2559 GCA_916720585.1 uncultured Neisseria sp. | reverse complement strand
CGTACTATCTGTACTGTCTGCGGCTTCGTCGTCTTGTCCTGATTTAAATTTAATCTACTATACAAACCCCGATGGGCAACATTCATGGTCAAGAGTTTTTAGGATGCGGTTTTTCCGTTTTGCCGTTCACTTTCTTTTTGGGCAGGATAAAGTGCATTTTCAAACCATTCGGCTTGATGTTTTCAGCCATGATTTTGCCGTTGTGCTGCTCCATGATGTGTTGGGTCAGGGCAAGGCCTAAGCCGGTACCGGGTTTGCTGGCGCTGGAGTCGGCACGGTAAAAGGCGGTGAAAATGTGCGGCAGTTGCATTTCGTCCACGCCGGGACCGTTGTCGGTAACGTCCACAATCCAATGTTTGCCGTCTTGTCCGATATTGACGCGGATGGTGCTGCCTTCGGGACTGTAATTGATGGCGTTGCGGATAACGTTGTCAAACGCGCGGTACAAATAGCCTTCGTTGGCGCAGACCGTGGCATTTTCGGGGATTCTGGGTTCGACCGAAAGGGTAACGGTTTGTTTGTTCTGCTGGGCGATGCTTTGGTTGTCTTCCACGATGTTTTTCAGGAAGGGGACGAGCTTCAGGCTTTCTTTTTCCAGCGGGATGTTGGACGTTTCCAAACGGGAAAGCGTCAGCAATTCGCCAACCAAGGTATCCATGCGGGTCAATTCGCCTTCCAGCCTTTTCAGATATTGTTCCTGCTTTTGCGGCTGCGCCTGAATCAGTCCGACAATCGCCTGCATACGCGCCAAGGGTGAGCGCATTTCGTGGGAGACGTGGTGCAGCAGGTGGCGTTCTTTGGCAACGAGTTTTTCCAGTTTTTCCGCCATTTTGTCGAACTGGATGGCAAGGTGGGACAATTCGTCGTCGCGGTCGTCCACTTGCTGGGAAATACGGGTTTCAAGTTCGCCGTTTGCCACCCTGTCCATACCGCTGCCCAAAATTTTGATGGGCTTGGTAATGTTGCTGGCGAGGATGTACGCCATCAGCAGACCGACGACGATGATGAAAGAGAGGATGATGAATTCGTGCCAAATCGGGGCGAGCGGCAGGCCCGGGATAAAGAGCGGGCTGGGCAGGCGTTGCGCCTGATGGCTGTCCCAACCTTTGATAAAGAAGAGGTATTCTTCGCCGAAACGGTCGTATTCGATGTGCGCCAAATCGGAATTGGGATTATTGATGGCAAATACGCGGGCGCGTTCGATGGTGTGGTTGTCGATGTTGCGGTCGAGGATGTCTTTTTTCTCGTCGCCCAAAATGACGTAAACGGAATTGGAGACGGGGCTGTCTTCCCATTCCGCCAAAATTTCGCGCGCACCGCTGTCCCCGCGCGCCCTAAAGGCGGAGAGGATGCTGTTCATCAAAGTGGTTTCGATGGTACGGCGTTGGTTGAATTGGTTTTCGGCGAGGGTATTTTGCACCAGCCAAAAAGAAAAACTCGCCACAAAGATTGCGCAGACGATGACTGCGCAAAATGTGGCGAAGATGCGTTGAAACAGTTTCATTGATCTGTTTTATCTTTAGTTTTTAACAAACAGGTAGCCCAAGCCCCGTACGGTCTGAATCAGCGAGGCATCGCCCAGTTTGTGGCGGATGCTGGAGATGTGGACGTCGATGCTGCGGTCGAATTTTGCCAGTTTGCGGTCAAGCGCTTCGATGGACAAAGTTTCTTTGCTGACAACTTGTCCGGCGTGGCGCATCAGGACTTCGAGCAGGTTGAACTCGGTGCTGGTCAGTTCGAGCGGAGTGTCTTTGATGGTCGCCTGACGTTTGGCAGGGTACAGGACGACATCGCTGACGGAAATGCTGTTTGGCGCGTTGTTCGGCTCGCCGCTTTGTTGCGCACGGCGCAGGATGGCGTTGATGCGTGCCAACAGTTCGCGCGGGGTGCAAGGTTTCGGAACATAGTCGTCCGCACCCATTTCCAATCCGATGATGCGGTCGATGTCGTCGCCTTTGGCGGTCAGCATGATGATGGGAACGGTGCTTTGGGAGCGGACGTTTTTCAATACGTCCAAGCCGTTCATTTTCGGCATCATGGAGTCTAATACGACGACATCGTACTGGCCGGTCAGGATTTCGTGTACACCGGCTTCGCCGTCCGGAACGCTGTGGACGTTCAATCCTTCGGCGGTGAGGTATTCGGTGAGCAATTCAGTCAGCAAAGCGTCGTCATCTACGAGTAATACGCGACTCATGGGATTTCCTTTTCGTGATTGTATGCGCTGCGCAAACCCGAAATAAATGGGTGCGGCGGATAGTGATGGCTAATCTTAACACGCATTTTGAGTTTTTTGATAGCTTGTTTTCCTATGCTTTTGCGCTTTTTTGCATTGCAGGGACGCTGTCTTTACATTTTCAGACGACCCTGTACCAAATCCCCAAAATATACGCCGGATACGCGCCAAACGGACGGCAAAATAATGCCGGTAAAGGCTGTGTTCGAGAAAGAACGGGGGATTCTATAGTGGATTAACTTTAAATCAGGACAAGGCGACGAAGCCGTAGACAGTACAGATAGTACGACAAGGCGAGGCAACGCCGTACTGGTTTAAAGTTA
>CAKARM010000337.1:0-2564 GCA_916720585.1 uncultured Neisseria sp. | reverse complement strand
GTACTGTCTGCGGCTTCGTCGCCTTGTCCTGATTTAAATTTAATCCACTATATAAAACGGACGCTGTAAGTGTTTGCTTGAGAGTTGCAGTATTTTACCAGAAATTACCTGATTATTCATTCCGTTGTAATAAATTTTGTCGGACAAATGCCTTAATGTAAATGCCGCCGGGCATTCTGTGCAAACCGGCGGCATTTTGCTGTCGTTTTATTTTTTCAACATCTTTGCTGCTTCGACGGCGTAATAGGTCAAGATGCCGTCGGCACCGGCGCGTTTGAAGGC
Source organism: uncultured Neisseria sp. (assembly GCA_916720585.1). Lineage (GTDB taxonomy): Bacteria > Pseudomonadota > Gammaproteobacteria > Burkholderiales > Neisseriaceae > Neisseria. The sequence goes on along the minus strand of CAKARM010000337.1, from coordinate 2,282 downwards.
GAGCAGGCTTTCGAGTATGACTTTTTCACCGTCCAGCCAGCCGTTTTGAATCGCTGCCTGAAGCATGGCGTATTCGCCGGAAACTTGGTAGGCGTAGGTCGGTACGCCGAACTCGTCTTTGACGCGGCGGACAACGTCAAGATAGGGCAGGCCGGGTTTGACCATCACCATATCCGCACCTTCCTGAATGTCGAGGGCGACTTCATGCAGGGCTTCGTCGGTGTTGGCGGGGTCCATTTGGTAGGTTTTCTTGTCGGCTTTACCCAAATTGCCGGAACTGCCGACCGCATCGCGGAACGGGCCGTAAAAAGCGGAGGCATATTTGGCGGAATACGCCATGATGCGGGTGTGGATGTGTCCCGCGTCTTCGAGGGCTTCGCGGATGGCAAGGATGCGGCCGTCCATCATGTCGGAAGGGGCGACGACCTGCGCGCCTGCGTCGGCGTGGCACAAGGCTTGTTTCACCAAAACTTCGATGGTTTCGTCGTTGAGGACGTAGCCGTTCGCATCGGTCAGCCCGTCTTGCCCGTGGATGGTGTAGGGGTCGAGGGCGACGTCGGTCATGATGCCGAGTTCGGGAAATTTCTCGCGCAGGGTGCGTACGACGGTCGGTACGAGTCCTTCGGGGTTGTAGGCTTCTTCCGCCCATTCGGTTTTATTCTGGGTAACGACGGGGAAGAGTGCCAGCATGGGGATGCCGAGCTTGAGGGCTTCTTCGGCGGTGAACAATAATTTGTCCAGGCTTTGCCGCTTCACGCCGGGCATGGAGGGGACGGCTTCTTCCTGATTGCTGCCTTCGAGTACGAAGACGGGGTAAATCAAATCGTCTGCGGTCAGGGTGTGTTCGCGCATCAGGCGGCGGGAAAAGTCGTCTTTGCGCATGCGGCGCATACGGGTGGCGGAAACGTAACGCGGTGGGAAGTTCATAATCGTCCTTTGTCCTTCTGGAAACGGCTGAATCGGCAGGAGAAATGTTTTCAGACGACCTCTTTGCAAGCAGGGGTCGTCTGAAAATGGGTTTGCGACAGTTTACGCCGTTTTGATGAATTACTCAAAACTTGCACAGAGTGTCGAAAAATCAGTCTTTTACTTTTCTGATGGCTTTAACCGTTTTGGAAATCGAGTCGATTTTGTCGGGTTTGGGCATATTGCGCTCTTCCTCGCGCAAGCCTTCGGCATCCAACGGCTCGATATTTTTCATGGCTTCGCGATAGGCGGTAGGACTGAGTTTTTCTTGCGTAATGCGCCATACTTTGCGGCCGTTGGTACGCGTTTCCGATGCGGTCCACAAGCCGATTTTGTGGTAATAGAGCAAAACACTTTCGGCAAGGGCCTTCATGTCGGTATTGGGTCTGCCGCTGCCGATGCTGCGGCCGATACGGTTGTTGCGTTGGTCAACTGCCTGGTCCGCGAGATAACGGCTGAAATAGTTGATTTTCCCTTCGCGGATTTTGATGTCGGCAAGGTAGGCATTACCTGCTTCTTCGGCGATTACGTTGTCGAATTGGGAGGTAATGGCGGCTTGCCACAGGGCTTGGCGCACGGCATTGACCTGTGTGCCTTTGCCATCTCCGTTGGCAGTATCGTCTAAGCCGCTGCGGTAGGCAAAGCGTGTGGCATTGCTGCTGATATTGAAGGAGCCTGTGTCTTCCATGCCGATGGCTTGCGCCGCTACGGGATGATTGAGGGCGAATTGGGTAATTTTGCTGCGCCGGGTTTGATCTTCTTCAAAGGCAGTTTGACAGCCGGAGAGCAAGATGGAAGCAAGTAGGATGCATTTAAGATGTGTTTTAAATTTAATCTGAGCCATGATATGAGCCGTGATGAAAATATTATTTTATTGATGATATACTGCTTATGTAACATACAATTACATATTGTAGCAAAATATTTTTCATACGGGCGCTTTATTATATCAGCGGTCTCTTGTATTAGGGTAAAAGGTCGTCTGAAACCGGCTTTAGGCGGGACGGTTTCAGACGACCTTTTCGTGTGTATAGCTGATTCAGCCTTGACGGGAAAAGTTTTCCGCAGCTAATGGCGCTCTCCCCAATAAAGCTTCAAAATCAGAATAATCGGCGCATGAACCTTGTTTGAGCAGGGCAAAGCTGTCACGGCTGATAATGCCGTTGCTGAGGAGGTTTGCCAACGGCAGCACAGGGGCAATCAGGCGCAGGGGAACAGGTAGGATATGTTGTGGCGGTTTGTGGTGCAGGGTTTGGCGGAGCGTGGTCAGGTATTCCGCCAAGGTCAGCGTTTGGCTGCCGGTCATATTGATGATG
>CAKARM010000336.1:0-2579 GCA_916720585.1 uncultured Neisseria sp. | reverse complement strand
GGACATGGCGTTCTTTCTTCGGGTAAAACAAAGTGCGGGATAATAAAGAAAGAAAAGGAATCTGGCAAGGCGGTCGTCTGAAAAAGCAGCCTGCACATTCAATCAATGCACAGCAAATCCGAATATTCGACTGCGCCGCCTGTTCGGTATAATCCGTGCAGGCTGCCCTCAAAACGCAGTTCCAACGCAGCAAAACCACCAAGCCACAAGGAGACACCCATGAGCAAACAACACACCTACCGCGCCACCGTCGAATGGACGGGCAATTTGGGCAGCGGCACATCGTCCTACACCGCCTATTCGCGCGATTACACTGTCCAAATCGCCGGCAAACCCGACCTGTTCGGCTCGTCCGACCCCGCCTTTCGCGGCGACGAACACCGTCATAACCCCGAAGACATGCTGCTGGCTGCCGTTTCCGCCTGCCACAAACTCTGGTACCTGCACCTGTGCAGCGCCGCCGGCATCACCGTTACCGCCTACACCGATCATGCCGAAGCCGTGATGGACGAAGGCAGCCGCACACAACCGGGCAGGTTCCTCAAAGCCACACTGCGCCCGCAGGTCACCATCACCCAAGCGCAGCACATCGAACAAGCCAAAGCCCTGCACCACGAAGCCCATCGTTTATGCTTCATCGCCAATTCTTTGAATTTTGAAGTGGAATGTGAGTGTGAGATTACGGTGGAATGAGGGGCTGAAAAGCAGCCTACACCCGCTTCACAGGAAATTATCATGACAACGCAATACATTCTCCGCTATCGCGACTTTGTCAAAGGTAGTGATGTAACCTATATCATTGATCCGGAATACCCGGAATTTGTTAGCTCTTATGGCGAAATTATCTATTGCTCCAACAACAAAACAGAAGCCGAACGGGTATGCAGGGAAGAAAATATCCGGCTGGCACGTCAGGCTTGTTTGCACGATTACAATGTCTTATGCGCCACATTTGATGACAAATGGCAAGAAATTGCCGAATCATTTGCCCAAAAACATGGCTTTTCCTTATTTGACGAACACGGCGGCCTAATCGAATACCTACCCAAAGAATTGCCTGATGATGTAGTGCATGAATTTATCAAATTGACGGGAATTTATGGTATTGAACTTTTTGAAGTGGATGGCGTTCGACACAATGTGTACGCCCTTTGGATGCCTTCCATTCAAGACTATTATTTTGATTACTACTATCATGATTATTTCCAGTCCGAAAATCCGAAAAAAATCATTCTTACGGCAGAAGATCAAGATGCCCTGTTTGAGAAAACCGGCAGCGTGTTCGAACATCGATTGGTGCTGGAAACAAAAGGCGACGCGCGTTTTTATCAGGGGCAATTACTGACCGATGAATTGAAACACCAATTATGCAGCACACCCCTCGTTCCCACGCGTGCATGGAGAACAAAATGGCCGGACGGAACCGTCATCCGGCGGTATGGGCATTTTATTCCCGGTACACTGGAGGAATTATGTACTGATCCGGAAGCATTCAGGCAGTTGATGAAAAAGCAGGAATTAAAAAATTCGTGGTGTAAAGTTACCTATGCTTCAGAAAAAGCCTGCGGCATTTGGATTGCGTGCGATTACGATATGGCGGAATTTTTGCCCTACAACCGCCTATTGAAGCAGCCTCTGTTTGAAGTGCGCCGCATTCCGCCGGAGCGGCTGCCGGAGTTTGTCGCATCCAAACCGGATACAATCAAATAAAAAACGGTAGAAAGCTCAGGTAATGAGCACATCGGCGGCTTTGAAAAAACAGGCGGAGGCAATGCTCTACCCCGTTACTTGCCGTTTGATTTGCGCGGTCAGCAGGCCGCGCTTTTTTTGCCGAATTTTTGGCAGCTGTCAAAATCGGTTTTTAGCGGAATCGGTAAAAACGGATACTAATACCGCGCGGCACGTTTTTAGGCCGCCTGAAACGCCCCAAAAACAGTATGATTCGTCTGTTTTCTGTTTGGAGGAGTCATCCATGATTGCAGCCACCATCACCATCCAAGACCAAAACCTCGGCGGCAAAGTGCTGCACGAGCTGTTTTTGAAGTTCCGAACCAACCGCATCAGCGCGGCGGAGCTGATTGCCGAACGCGTACGGCAGGAAGTCGCCGCCTATAATGACCGCGCCGCCGATGCCCTGCTACGCCACAGCCTCGTTATCCCCACCGATCGCGGCGACATCGTGATTCGGGAAACGCACGGCAAAAGAGGCGCGCACCCGCAGCCTGTGGACGCGGAAAAGCAAATCGCCGTCGCCCTGAAAGCTTTTGAGCAGAACGCGTTTTTCATCCTTGCCGACAACCGTCAGTTGGAAACGCTGGACGACATGGTGTACCTGCACGACGGACTGATCGTCAATTTCATCAAACTCACGCCGCTGGTGGGCGGATAAGCAGCCTGAAAACCGTCGCAGAACGCTACCGCGCCTTTACCGAAATCACCCGATACAGCCTGAACAGTGCGGGCAAGAAAACCCTTACCGACGTTGTTCGCCTTTGCAGCGAAATATAGTGGATTAACTTTAAACTAGTACGGCGTTGCCTCGCCTTAGCTCAAAGAGAACGATTCTCTAAGGTGCTGAA
>CAKARM010000335.1:0-2591 GCA_916720585.1 uncultured Neisseria sp. | reverse complement strand
TGTCATCTTTTTTGTCATCTTTTTTGTCATCTTTTTTATCTTCTTTCCTTTTATCAGATGGATCATCATCTGGACGTTTATCAGGCTTATCATCTGAATCGGGTTTATCATCAGGTTTTTTATCGGGCTTTCCATCAGGATTAGACTTAGGATCTGGATCAGGCTTCGTATTGGGTGCTTCAGATCCACCCGGTGTAAGATCGGGGCGCGGGGTTGTGGTTACTTTCGCGCTTGTGTTGCCGTCTGACCCTGTCGTAAAGCTGATGGTTATTTGAAATGGTCTTCCGTCTTGCCCTGTTGCCGGGCCAAGTGTGATGACTGTGCCGTTAGGCACAGTCAGCGTGCTTTGCGATTCACCCGGAATGCTGCCGTCTTCGTTGGCGGTTGCGTTGACGTATTGAGACGGGGATGAATCGGCTTTAGGGCCTATAATGCGGTCAAATTCTGATTGCGAAATAGGCGAAAATTTGCCTTTATATTTGACGTAATAAATAGTCGACATTAAAACCGAGGGCTTTGTTTCGCCATTTTCACTTTTTTGATAAGCAACACACCAATTACCTTCAACGCGTATCTCATCAGGCGTAAAAGGCACAGGATTAAAAAAAAGGCCTTTTGCATAAGCAAGATTACACATTGCTTTTTTCAATTTTTCATTATTGGCTGCGCCTTCCTGCCAATAATCTTTTTTTGTTTCTATGCGGTATTCAGTGCAAGAATTAGAATTTAATGCCGAAACGCAATAGCCATAATTTGGTTCTGTCTTGCCGAAGTTTTCATGGTCTGTATTATATTCATAGCCTTCTTTGCTTAAGGCTGCATCTACGAGATAAAAAGCAGCGGTCGATACTGCAAAACCGACAGGACCGCCGCCTACTCTTGCGAATTTACCGCCAACACGGGCTTTGGAGAGGAGGTTTTTTAGGACTGTAGAACGGGATACTTTTTGTTCTATGGTTACTGGTACGGTTGAGGCGGAGCGGAGGCCGGTAGAGGCTTCGCGGACGTGTAGTGATTTGTCAAATCTAGACTGATACTCTTGGTCAATTCCACCACCAATAATTTTCCAAGATCTGAAACCATTTTCATTAAATTTTTCAGTCAAAGGATAGGCTAATTTACCATTTCTAACTTGCAAATCGCCAGCAAAAGATTCAAAGCTCAAACCTAATAGAAAAATTATCGTCAAAACCCGTAACATTTATTTCACCATTTCCAATAGTGAAAACTGAATCATCTTTAAATAAAACTTCAAAACTCGCATTATTGAAATTTATTCTATTAAAAAAATTCTGACACTTATCCAAAGAGAATTTTTTTAAATATCCAGTTTCTTTTAAATATGAATAAAATACATAAGATAAAGGTTTTTCTAAATAGAATTTAGATAATTCATCTAATTCAGATTCAGTAATATAGAAAAAATCCTTTTCATGCTTTTCTAACATAATCCTAACTTCCATAACAGTTGCAGAAAGTAGGGATTTTGCCATTACCCGAAAAGGGTATCAATCCTTGAATAAAATCGCCCCTATCAAAACCGGTACTGCCAGCCCCAAGTAAAAATAGTAATCCATCATTTGAGAACTCTTTTCAAAATGGATACGAAATACACAGAGGCCATCACGCCGAATAAAAGCCAGCCTGTATCCAAACCGCTTTTCAGATTGTCACTTGGATCGCATTTGGGTAAATCGGCTTTAATCGTCTGTCCGTTCAGTTTCCATACTGTGCCGTTGTATTCAGGTTTGATGATTTTGCCGTCTTGGGTTATTTGAGGTACTACCAAGCTAAAATAGACGTTTTCAGCCTGGCTTTGCTCAAGACATTTATTCCCGACTTGGTAGTACATCTTAATTACCTTTTATCGCAACAAGCGTTTCACGATGGCAATCACGAACAGCGCAGCAAAAACGCCGACTACCAACCAACCTGCTTCGAGGCCGTCGGATTTTGCAGATTCAATACCTGTTTTTGCGGCTTCAGGCAAAGCGGCATAGGCAGATGTGGCCATAGTCAGAGGAGCAGCGGCAACAACGGCAAGTTTTGCGCCGTATTTACGGCAAGTGTTCATCAATTTCATGATGTTTTCCTTTAGTGAGTTAAACAAAATTGAATAGGTGCTTTTGCTATTATTCAGACCGCACCTTTAGCCTGAATTTTTAAAATTCTGATAAAAAGCTGAAGACAATAAAGTTTTCACCGATTTCGGATAACGCGGTTTCTACCGCTTCGTTCCGGTCGTAGAAATAACCTGCTTCATTGACAAACGGTGTATGCCCCACATCACCCGTATCAGACGGATAAAGGAAGTCGCCCGTTTCCCGTGACTGAACAATGTAAACGCGGGTAATTGTCATGTTTTAGCCTTTGTTTGGTGATTTGGGCTGGAAGCCGAGAATTTTCAGTTTCTGGCTTTTGCCGTTGGTAACTAATTCAACCGTCAAAGAGGCTTCAAAAGGGAATGACAGACTTTTGAACTGTTCGAAATTCACGGAGCCGCCGTAGTCGTATTCGGTAGCCGAGCTGCCTAATGCGTTGCCTTGGCTGCTGTCCAGCGGTGTAGACACGATGACGCGGCAATAGTCAAA
>CAKARM010000334.1:0-2596 GCA_916720585.1 uncultured Neisseria sp. | reverse complement strand
CTTCTGACAATCTGAATTGGATGATCACGTTTTCACTCATATCGTGGGCAAAGCCGACGCTACGGTTTACTGCAACGGCAACTTATCCCTCCCCCCGTCCGGCGGGAGAAGGTTAGGATGGGGGTGGTTCTATGGCTTTAGGTAAAATCAAATATGCTTAAGGTCGTCTGAATCGGCTGCCTGCACATTCCATCCTATTCATTTGCATGAATAATCGGCTTGCCCTAGCCCGTTAAATCATGTTAGGTTATGATGTTTCTTTTTAATATGTGAACGGATGGTCTGAGGGTCGTCTGAAACGGAGAAAAGGCATGAATGCCGTAGTGGTTGCAGTAATCGTTATGCTCGTGTTGTCGCTATCGCGGGTACACGTCGTATTGAGCCTGACTGTCGGTGCGTTCGTCGGCGGCCTGGTGGCGGGAATGCCGCTGGAAAACATCGTGGATACGGCGGGCAATGTAACGCAGTCGGGGATTATTCCCGTGTTTAACGAAGGCTTGAAGGGCGGCGCGCGGATTTCTTTGTCTTATGCGATGCTCGGTGCGTTCGCGATGGCGATTACCTATTCGGGGCTGCCGCAGCAGCTTGCGGGCGGCATTATCCGCAAACTCAACAACAGTCAGGATGCCGCGAAAGGCGAAAGTTCGGTGAAATGGACGCTGTTGCTGATTATTTTGGCGATGGGCATCATGAGTCAAAACGTCGTGCCTATCCATATCGCGTTTATTCCGATGATTATTCCGCCGCTTTTGCTGGTGTTTAACCGTTTGAACGTCGACCGCCGCCTGGTGGCGTGTGTGATTACGTTCGGTTTGGTGACGACTTATATGTTCCTGCCTTACGGCTTCGGCGCGATTTTCTTGAACGACATCCTCTTGGGCAACATCAAATCTGCGGGCATGGATGTAAAAGACATCAGTGTCATGCACGCGATGGCGATTCCTGCGCTGGGTATGGTGGCGGGGCTGCTGGCGGCGTTTGTCCACTACCGCAAATCACGCATTTATCAAACCAATACCGTCGATACGGAAGACAACCGCGAAGCATCCGAACAGCCCCAGCCTTCGGCTTACCGCAGTCTGGTGGCGGCAATCGCGATCGGTGTGTGTTTTGCGATTCAGTTGATGTATAAAGATTCGCTGGTGTTGGGCGCGATGTTGGGTTTTGCCGTCTTCATGATGCTCGGTGTGATGAACCGCAATGCTGCCAGCGATGTATTCGGCGAAGGCATCAAAATGATGGCGATGGTCGGTTTCATCATGATTGCGGCGCAAGGCTTTGCGGCAGTCATGACCGCGACAGGCGAAATCAAACCGCTGGTCGAACACAGTATGCAGCTTTTTGGCGGCAATAAAGGCATGGCGGCATTTGCCATGTTGTTTGTCGGATTGTTGGTCACCATGGGTATCGGCTCTTCTTTCTCCACCTTGCCGATTATTACCGCGATTTATGTGCCGTTGTGTATCAGCCTCGGCTTCTCGCCGCTGGCAACCGTCGCCATCGTCGGTACGGCAGGTGCATTGGGCGACGCCGGTTCGCCCGCGTCCGACTCGACGCTCGGCCCGACCATGGGTTTGAACGCCGACGGACAACACGACCACATCCGCGACTCCGTCATCCCAACCTTTATCCACTACAATATCCCGCTGATGATTGCCGGCTGGATTGCTGCGATGGTGCTGTAAATGAGCGAAATGGACGAATTGGAACACCGCATCACTGAGCTGGAAATCCAAACCGCGCTTCAGGAAGACTTAATCGGCAGCCTGAATGATACGGTGGCGAAAATGCAGCAGACGCTGGATTTGCAGCAGGCGCAGTTGAGGCTGCTTTATCAGAAAATGCAGGACAAAGGCGCAAGCGGAGAGCGCGAACCTTACAGCCTGCGTGATGAAATTCCGCCGCATTATTGAAGCGGAAATATGAAAAAAGGTCGTCTGAAAAATGGTTTTCAGACGACCTTCAAATTTTAAACCCCAAATTAAAATGACGAACCTTCCTGTTTCAAAAATTCCGCCTCTTCCTCCGTGCCTTCACGCCCCAATACGGCATTGCGGTGCGGATAGCGTCCGAAGCGGTCGATGATGACTTTGTGTTTGATTTCAAAATCCAATGCGTGTCCGTCGGTATAGCGTTCAAACAGCGGAACGGCTTGTTCGTGGACAACTTGGCTTTCGCTGTGCATCAACGGCATGAGCATGAAATGGCGTTCGTGCGATAGGAGGTCGGCGAAACCGGGCTGACGGACGGCTTCTTGGGCAAGGACGAGTGCGGCCAAATCTTGGGCAAATGCTTGAGGACTGTTGCGAAAAAGGTTGCGCGAGAATTGGTCGATCAGGATGATTTCGGCGAGCCTGCCTTGCAGGGTGTCGCGCCAGTGTGCAAGCTCGCCACGGGCCGCCTGCTGCCAGACATCAAAAAATCGCGCGCGAATCTTGGCATCGAATTCATCGTTTTTGGCAAACAGAAAAGGACGGTTTTCTTCGGCAAACCAGAAGTCTAAGACGGTTTGGGGGGGGCATAAAAATTCCTTGCAATAGAGGATTATAGTGGATTAAATTTAAATCAGGACAAGGCGACGAAGCCGCAGACAGTA
>CAKARM010000333.1:0-2607 GCA_916720585.1 uncultured Neisseria sp. | reverse complement strand
GAAGTTTTAGAATGCTGCCCGAAATGGGCAGAGGTCGTCTGAAAACGGGTTTGGGGCAACTTGCTTTGTCGGTTTCGGAAATAACTGTTTTCAGACGACCTTGAGGCAGATTTTATCCTTTGAAATTCAGATTTTCCCTATTTTCTATGTCATAATCTTTTTAATAATCCCACAAGATAAATCATCAAACATAAAGAAAACAAAAAATGAACCTGTTCAAACTATCCGCTTTAACACTCTTGATGCTGCCCACTCTTCTGACTGCAGGTTCCACCATGCCGGGCAAAAAACTGCCGCCTGTTGAAAAAATCTTAAAACGTCCGCAGGCAGCAAACCCGCAAGTGGTGGTTATTCCGACGCCTGACGGGCGTAAGGGCGGCGTGTTGCCGGTGTTGTCCGTCATTAATAAAAAAGGCAGGGTTGATGGCGCAGTGTGCCGTGATCAGTCGGCAGGAACGGCATTGTGCAAAGCCGCATTGGCGCAGAAGCGTCCGAAGCGATATAAACCTGCTCAAACTTGCTCTGATCAAACCGATGCAAACGGCGAGGTGCAGAGCGTGTGTCAAAACGTTCCGTCTTATGCGGAACATATTTACTTGCTTTATGGGGAAAATGACAACTATGAAGGTGGTTTATATCGACGGGTGAACATTCCTTATCCTCCTGTAGCATGGGAAAATGGGGATGAGGGTGAGGTTATATTGGGGGGCGTAGTTTCGCCGGAGGGTAAATTGGAGAGCATCAAAGTGATAAAAAGATCAGGTTCTAACATGTTGGATAATGCGGCAAGGAAAGGGGCAATGGGAGGCATCTTTTTACCTAACGTTAAAGATGGCAAACCTGTATGGATGGAATTTAGGATGCCTATCACTTTCCATCTTCAAGATCAAGATGTACAAAATTAACGCGGCAGCTTCCGTGATACTTTCAAGAATCAGAAACAAAATATGCTCACACGAAGAACATTCCTTACTTACGCAAGCGTTTTGCTGCTTGCAGCTTGCGGCAGTAAATCCGGCAAGAAGCAGACGAAAATTGCCGCAGGCAGTACCGTACTTGCTTTGGGCGATTCGCTCACCTACGGCTACGGCGCAGACCCTGCCGAATCCTATCCCGCGCAACTGCAAAAGCTGACCGGTTGGGACATCATCAATGGCGGCATTTCCGGCGATACCTCCGCACAAGCCCTGTCGCGCCTGCCCGCGCTGTTGCAACGCCAACCCAAGCTTGTGATTATCAGCATAGGCGGCAACGACTTCTTGCGTAAATTTCCCGAAGCTGAAACCCGTGCCAATATCGCCAAAATCATCGAAGGCGTGCAGAAGGAAAACATCCCCGCCGTCTTAGTGGGCGTACCGCACCTGAGCGTCGGCGCATTGTTCGGTCATTTGAGCGATCATCCGCTTTATCAGGAGCTTGCCGAACAATACAAAATTCCCTTGTTCGGCGGCGCATGGTCTGAGATTTTGAGTGATGAAAAGTTGAAATCCGACCAAATACACGCCAACGCGGCGGGGTATAAGGCATTTGCGGAGAAGTTGGAGAAATTTTTGCGGGAAGAGGGGTTTTTGTAGGAGTAAACGGCGATTTTACCTAGGCTTGTTGTTTTCAGACGACCTTTTAAAAAAGAAAAGGGATAGGAATCTTGTAGCGCGTGGGATAAGAGTTTAGAGTAAATGCCATTTGCGCAGTTTACAAAGAAAGATTATGGAACATTTACCAGAAGAAGATTTCAACCCTTATCGGGCTTATACGCGCACCAATTTGATATGGGGGTTGCCACTGTTTATCGTTGCTTTTTGGCTGATTTTGTTTCTTTCCCTTATTCCGAGAACAGATATTTCTAACTTACTGGGAGGGGTATTTTTATTTTTAATATTTACTTTTCCACTTTCTTTATTGGTTGTGGGACTGGTCTTGCTGACCTCTTGTATTCCCGGCTATTTTGTCGGTTATACTGCCGAGAAGTTGAATTTGAAATGCAATAGGAAAGATAAGATAAAGGCGGCGGGTTTGACGGCATTTTATTATTGGATTTTCTCCTCTTTCATCCTCGTTCAGATGATTTCGCAGGACTTTTCTTTTTCGGCATTCGGGCTGTTCAGCCTGTATGTGGCCATCGCTGGTGCATTGTCTTCTGTCATACCGTCATATATACTGCCTAAATGCTAAAAAAGAGGTTGTAAGACGCTGATGAAATGGTTGAATGTTTTAGGTATTTGGTTGATGGCTATTCCTGAGTTTGTGGCAATTCTTTATGTTGTCGCTTATATTAATGATTTTCTGAGCAGTAATAGCGGAAATTGCGGAGTCGGCTGCCTCGGGGATTTGGTTGTTTTCTTTGAGATTGCCTTTTTTGGCAGTATTTTAATCAGCTTGATTTGGACAGTGATTTTCCTGAGAAAGTATGATAAACGCGATGAGAACGCTGATTGAAGCTTTTCAGACGACCTTCCTAATGCACGTCGTCTGAAAAACTAAATACCGCTCTTTTTCTGCGTTCGTTTCTTACACGCAAAAAAAATACCGGCAAAAGCCGGTATTTTTAAAATTTGGCGCGGCGGACGGGGCTCGAACCCGCGACCCCCGGCGTGACAGGCCGGTACT
>CAKARM010000332.1:0-2613 GCA_916720585.1 uncultured Neisseria sp. | reverse complement strand
CTTCTCCGCCTTGTTCGAGATGGGCGCGGACGATGAGGACGAGGAGTACGGAGGAGAGGGCATTGACGATGGCGCGCGAGCCGGAAAGCGTGTGTGCGCTTTCGTATTGCAACATGGAAATGAGGCATTGCAGCGAGGGATGGTCCATCTTGATAAGGACGGTTTCGGGCAGGTCGTGCATGATGTCGGCGTGTTCGTCGTATTCGAAACGAGCACAGAACAAATCCAGCCCTTTTTCGCCGCCGCTACCTGAAGATTCGATGGTAAACGCGCCGTCGTTGCCGATATGAATGGTATCGCCGCAGTTGTTGCAGTCTGCTTCACTGCTGATAATGTGTTCGGCGCTGCGCGGGAAAAAGATAAGGTCGCCGGTTTGTAAGAGACGTGCTTCGGGTTCGCCTTCGATTTTGATGTAGCTTTCTCCGGCGACGACGAGGTGCGCGATGCCGTGCGCGCGCCTGCGTTCGTGCGGGGCATACCATTTGTCGCGGAACAGGCATTGTATGTCCACACTGCCGGTGATTTGCGCCAGTTCGATGAGTTTGTCCAAAGTGTCCATAAGTGTTTTTTGCAAGTGAATGAGATGATTTGACGATTATAATAGTCAAATTATTGCAATAATGCCATTCATCGGATGTAAAAAAGTGCAACATCCTTCATTTGCAAACACATTGGAAAGGAAATCAAAATGTTTCAAAATTGGCCCGAACACACCGCACACGTTAAAAAATCATTCGGCGAGCTGGGTAAAAACCACCCGAAAATGCTGCAAGCCTACGGCGCACTGGAACAAGCCGCCGCAGCCGAAGCATTGGATGCGAAAACCCGTGAGCTGATTGCCCTCGCCGTCGCCATCACTACCCGTTGCGAAAGCTGCATCAGCGTACACGCCGCTGCAGCCGCCAAGGCGGGTGCAACTGAAAGCGAAATCGCCGGCGCGCTGGCGACCGCTATTTCCTTGAACGCAGGCGCTGCCTACACTTATGCCCTGCGCGCTTTGGAAGCGGTTGACGCGCAGCGTTGATTTTGTCTCAAAGGGTCGTCTGAAAAAACTCCCGTTTCAGACGACCCTTCTGTTGACGGGACATTGCTTTTTGCCGCCGAACCGTTTAGATTGATATTTTTGTTCAACCGTTTGGAGAAACGACCATGAAAAAATTGCTGACTGCCGCGCTGACTGCCGCCGCACTCGTCCTGCCTGCCGCCGTATCCTTTGCCGCGCCTGCCGCCAAAGCCGCTAGCGCGCAACCTGCCAAAGCAAAAGGCGTATGGATTGACGTACGTTCTGAAGAAGAATTCAAATCCGGCCACCTGCAAGGCGCGGTCAACATTCCGCACGACCAAATCGTCGAACGCATCAAAAGCGTCAGCCCCGACAAAAACGCGCCCGTCAACCTCTACTGCCGCAGCGGCCGCCGTGCCGAAGCCGCGCTTACCGAGTTGAAAAAAGCAGGCTACACCAACGTAACCAACCACGGCGGTTACGAAGACTTGGTGAAAAAAGGTTTGAAATAACCAGCAACAAGGTCGTCTGAAACTTTTCAGACGACCTTTTATCCAAGGAAAAACATGAAACCGATACGCACCTTCGCCGCAGCCGCCATCCTCGCCGCCCTGACCGCCTGCGCTTCACACGGCGGCAATGCCGCCCGACAACCCGATTCCCAACAAAGTTCCGCCATGAATCAAACCCATACCGCCGTCAGCAAATACAGTTTCGACGATACCGTCCGCCGTTTGGAAACCGCCGTCAAAGAAAAAGGCATGACCGTGTTCGCCGTCATCGACCACCAAGCCGCTGCGCGTCAAAGCGGTTTGGACATGCAGCCCGCCAAAGTCATCGTCTTCGGCACGCCCAAAGCTGGCACGCCGCTGATGCAAAAAGACCCCGCCTTCGCCCTGCGACTGCCGTTGCGCGTCCTCGTTACCGAAACCGACGGGAAAGTCCAAGTCGTGTTCAACGACACGCGCGCGCTGGTGTCGGGCAGCAAAATCGAGTTTGCCGAAGTGGAAAACACGCTCGCTAATGCTGAAAAGCTTATTCGCAAAACGGTAGCGGAATAAGGTTCGCCCAAATCCGAAGGTCGGCAGATTCGCATTTGAAGTGCAACTTTCCATAACAGAAAAAGGCCAGTATGCGGTAGCATACGGCCTTTCCTGCAAGAAAGATTGCCATGAGCTACATGCAACTGACCCAAGACGAACGATACCATATCCAATACCTGTCCCGCCACTGCACCATCGCCGAAATCGCCAAACAACTTAACCGCCACAAAAGCACCATCAGCCGAGAAATCAAGCGGCACTGCATCCAAGGACAGCAATACAGCGCCGAAAAAGCACAGAAGCAAAGCCGGCTGACCAAACAGCACCGGCGAAAACCCTATAAGCTCGATTCGCAGCTGGTTCAACACATCGACACCCTTATCCGCCGCAAACTCAGTCCCGAACAAGTATGTGCCTACCTGCATAAACACCACGGGATCACACTCCATCACAGCACCGTTTACCGCTACCTTCGCCAAGACAAAAGCAACGGCGGCACTTTGTGGCAACACCTCAGAATATGCAGCAAACCCTACCGAAAACGCTACGGCAGCACATGGACCAGAG
>CAKARM010000331.1:0-2630 GCA_916720585.1 uncultured Neisseria sp. | reverse complement strand
TTCGACTGGGACGCCATGCTCTCGTTTGAAGGCAACACCGCCCCCTACCTGCAATACGCCTACACCCGCGTGCAAAGCGTGTTGCGCAAAGCAGGCGAATGGGACGCAACCGCGCCAACCGTTTTGACCGAACCGCTGGAAAAACAGCTTGCCGCCGAGCTTCTGAAATTCGAAGACGTGCTGCAAAGCGTGGCGGACACGGCGTATCCGCACTACCTCGCCGCCTACCTCTACCAAACCGCCACCCTGTTCAGCCGCTTTTACGAAGCCTGCCCGATACTCAAAGCCGAAGGCGCAACCCGCAACAGCCGCCTGCAACTGGCGAAGCTCACCGGCGACACGCTGAAACAAGGCTTGGATTTGCTGGGCATTGATGTGTTGGATGTGATGTAAGGCATTTCCCCATAGCCAAGGTCGTCTGAAAACGGATTTTCAGACGACCTTTTTCTCTTCTTTGCCCCTTACGCTATACTGTCGGAAATATTTTCAATTCCGACAATTCTTTATGCCCGATTTCCTTCCTGTCCCGCCAGCCGAACTGTGGCAGGCGACGCTTGAACACCTCCGCCTCTCCCTGATTGCCCTACTTTGCGCAGTCGCACTTGCCGTACCGCTCGCCGTGTGGCTGGCGGACAAACGGCGTTGGGCGGAAGGTGTTTTGCAAGTGACCAATATCCTGCAAACCATTCCGTCCCTCGCGCTGCTCGGCTTGCTGATTCCCTTTGTCGGCATCGGTTCGCCGCCGGTTTTGATCGCGCTGACGCTCTATGCCCTGTTGCCGATTTTTCAAAACACCTATCTTGGTTTGAGCCAAATCGATCCCGCCATCAAAGAAGCGCACACCGCGTTCGGCTTGTCCCGTTGGCAGGCGTTGTGGCGCATTGAATTGCCGATGGCGCTGCCCGCCATGATTTCCGGCATCCGCACCGCGTCCGTATTGATTATCGGCACGGCGACACTCGCCGCGCTTATCGGCGCAGGCGGCTTGGGCAACCTTATTTTGCTCGGCATCGACCGCAACAACATGGCGATGACGTTTACCGGCGCGCTGCTGTCCGCCCTGCTCGCCGTACTGGTCAGCGGCGGCATCGGCATACTGCAAAAGTCAAAACACAAACTGCCGATTACCTCCGCCCTGCTTGCCATCCTTATCGCCATCGGTTTGGCACCGATTTTTCAAACGAACCCATCCGCACAAAAAATCACCATCGCAGGCAAGCTCGGCAGCGAACCCGACATCCTCATCAATATGTACAAACAGTTGATTGAGGAAAACAATCCGCGCGCGCAAGTGATGCTTAAACCCAATTTCGGCAAAACCTCATTCCTGTTCAACGCCTTAAACAGCGGCGAAATCGACATCTACCCCGAATTTACCGGCACCGTCCTTGAAAGTCTGGTCAAAGTCCCCGCCGAACAGCAAAACCGCCTCCTTTCTCCCGAACAGACCTACCAAACCGCCAAAGATCTGCTTGCCCGACAACACCGGCTGACTTTTCTGCCGCCGATGGCATACCAAAACACCTACGCCCTCGCCGTCAGTCAAGACTACGCCGCCGCGCACAACCTGCACAAAATATCCGACCTCAAGCGCGTGCAAAACCAAATCCGCGCCGGTTTTACCCTCGAATTTACCAACCGCGCCGACGGCTACAAAGGTCTGCAACAACACGGCATACAGTTTAGCCACCTCTCGACGCTCGAACCCGCCCTGCGCTACACCGCCCTCCTAAACGGCAAAATCGACCTCGTCGAAGCTTATTCCACCGACAGCGACCTCAAACAATACCGCCTTGCCGTCCTTTCAGACGACATCGCCCTTTTCCCTTCCTACCAAGGCGCACCGCTGATGAAAACCGAGTTTGCCGAACAGCATCCCGACGTCGTGAATGCATTGAACAAACTGGCAGGCAAAATCAGCGAAGCCGAAATGACCGAAATGAACTACCGCGTGAAAGTAGGTGGAGAAAAACCGGCGGACGTAGCGCGGGATTATTTACAAAAAAACGGTTTAATAAACGATAAGGGCAAATGATTCAGGTCGTCTGAAAAACGGTTTTCATTTTGTTGAAACAGATTTTCAGACGACCCCTCAAGTTGCAACAAGCCATCGATTAGACTATAGTGGGTCCTCGATCAATATAAACATCAAGGAAATGAATCATGAGCGGCAAATTAGACCAAATCAGCGGTAATGTAAAAGAAAAAGCCGGAGAACTGTTAAACGACTCCAAACTCCAAGCAGAAGGCGTGATCCAACAAGGCATTGGCAAAGTCAAAGAAGTTGCCGCCGACATTGAGGAAAAAGCAAGCGACGTATTGAAAAAAGGCAAAGAAGAAGCAGGACATCTGGTTGACGAGGCAAAGGAAAAAGCCGAGAACCTGATTGACGACATCAAAAGCAAGTTCTAATCCGTCATTGTCTTAAACTATGCCCAAAGGCCGTTTGAAACACGATTTCAGACGGCCTTTATTTCAATCAACATAGCAACGGCGCAGCCACCCGAAAATCGCCTGTTCACCACAATCAAGCTTTCAGACGACCCCGCCGGATAAATCGGATAGATGCACCCAATGTTTTATAGTGGATTAACTTTAAACCAGTACGGCGTTGCCTCGCCTTGCCGTAC
>CAKARM010000330.1:0-2635 GCA_916720585.1 uncultured Neisseria sp. | reverse complement strand
AACGGTGCCACCGAAAACAGCATCCGAACGGCTTGATTTGAGTTTTGGTATTTTTGCCCGACGGGGTGAAAAATACAGTTGCTACGTCAAAACCCCGCCCGAAGGCGGGGTTTGCTATTCAAGCCCAAATTAGCGGCAAGAAGCAGGCAGGTATTTGGCTTGGATACCATTGGTTCCAGCAGCAGCACACTTCCAACCTTTGATACCACCATTCAACAAACCTTTACTTGTAAAGTTCTCTTTTACCATCGGGGTCTTGTATTGATCATCGGCATACGGAGTAAATGCCAATTTAACATTAGTACCCAATTGAGCAATGTTACGCGCTTCCACGGTAATAACACCATTCTCATCTGTGGTAATACCTTTAACATACTGAGTAGAAGTTGCATTAGTTGTACCTTCTTCACCACAGCCGAAACCATTTGCAGTAGGCTCTGTAGCCAAACCGGTTTGAGAAGCTTCGGTAATTGCGGTACGGCATTGGGAAGCAGCCAATACAACTTCAGATACTTTGGCGCGGGCAGTGTAATCTTGGTAAGCCGGCAGGGCAATAGCGGCCAGGATACCGATAATTGCTACGACGATCATCAATTCGATCAGGGTGAAACCTTTTTGGATTGCTTTCATTTAATAAACTCCAGTTAAAAAAGTGTTGTGAATAAAAATGTTTGTTGTAAAAAATCCGTAATGTGTTTGGCTCTGCTTGTTTATGAGTAAAACCATCAAGTAGAAGGAATATACAGCTTCCCGGTTTGGGCTTCGTTGCTTCGTTTCCCTTGCCGGACGTAATGTATCAAGCAGGGGATGTGCCAAGTCTGGATTTTTTTGGATTTTTTGTGAAAATATTTTGTAATTTTATGTTTTTAATAGGTTTAAATTTGTTTTGAAGGGTTTTTCGGGCAGATTTGGGCTTTTTTATGACGTGAGATTGTTTCTGCGATATGACGTGTTTTGTCATTTTTTGATTTTTTTGGGGGAAGTGAAGAAGACGTTTTGTGTCACGTGCCGTGTTTCGTCACTTTTGAAAGCCGTTTTTAATAATATTTGAATATTTAGACAAGCGGTATTATTTTTCAGATAAACGGTATTTTTGAAATTTAAATATTTTCAATATATTGATTTTTCGAATATTTTTAATATGATATTTTGATATTTGGTATTTATTTGAGATAAACGGTAATTCTAAATGGGAATTTATGAAAATTAATTTAATTTTGAATGGTTGTTTTCAGCGCCCGAAGCCTCTTTTAAAAAGGGGATAACCGATAGGGATACCCGCCCTGCCTTTTTTCGATTTTGCACATTATTTTTGGCAGATTCTGCTTGCATTAGCTGATGGCGATCATGATATAGTGGATTGAATTTAAATCAGGACAAGGCGAGGCAACGCCGTATTGGTTTAAAGTTAATCCACTATACTTGGTCTTGATTTGAATCTATATATAGATGATGGGAACGGCAAAAGGTCGTCTGAAATCTCGAATTGAGGTTTTCAGACGACCTTTTGAGCTTGTTTATAGATAAAGTATAGGAACCGGGTTGCTAAGGCTGGCTTGGGTTTTGGCAATCAAGCCAGCGGGGCGAGCAGTTTGTCGAAGGCTTCTTCAAACTGTTTCAAACCGTCTTCCTGCAAGCGGTTGGCGAGGGTTTCTACGTCTATGCCGAGCGCGGCGGTTTCGGCAAGCTGCGCTTGTGCTTTGTCCACGCCTTCGGTCAGCGTGGCTTTGGCTGTACCGTGGTCGATGAAGGCTTTGAGGGTGGCGTCGGGGACGGTGTTGACGGTGTGCGCGCCGATCAGGCTGTCAACGTAGAGCGTGTCGGGATAGGCGGGGTTTTTGACGCCTGTGGATGCCCATAAGAGTTGCACGCGGTTTGCGCCTTTGGCTTCCAGCGCGGCAAATTCGGGGCTGCCGAAGTATTGCGCCCAGTCTTGGTAGGCGGCTTTGGCAAGGGCGATGGCGATTTTGCCTTTGAGGTGGTCGGGCAGCGTGGCGTCAAGCGCGCCGTCCACGCGTGAGATGAAGAAGCTGGCGACGGCTTGGATATGGGCAACGCTTTGTCCGGCTGCCAAGCGTTTGGCGATGCCGCGCGCGTAGGCTGCGTAGGCTTTGAGGGTTTGGGCGCGCGAGAACAGCAGGGTCAGGTTCACGCTGATGCCGTCGGCGATGAGGGTTTCGAGTGCTTCGATGCCTGCGTCGGTGGCGGGGACTTTAATCATGGCGTTTTTACGCGCGATGGCGGCATGGAGGCGGCGGGCTTCTTCTACCGTGCCTTGTGCGTCTTTGGCAAGCTCGGGGGAAACTTCGAGGCTGACGAAACCGGTTTTGCCGCCGGTGGATTCGTGTTCGGCAAGGCAAACGTCGCAGGCTGCCTGTACGTCGGCAATCGCCATGGTTTCGTAGCGTTGTTTGGGGCTGAGGTCTTGTTGCTTGAGGGCGGCGACTTCGTCGGCGTAAAGCGCGTCGCCGGCAAAGGCTTTTTGGAAGATGGCGGGGTTGGAAGTTACGCCGCACACGCCTTGTTTCAGCATTTGCGCCAATTCGCCGCTTTGTACGAGCGAGCGGGAAAGGTTGTCCAGCCAGATTTGTTGTCCTAATGCTTTAACGTCCGATAAAATAGTCATCTCTGATTC
>CAKARM010000329.1:0-2637 GCA_916720585.1 uncultured Neisseria sp. | reverse complement strand
CATCGACACCGGCCTCGCGCGCGTCAAACGCTATTCCGCACGGGCGAAAGTGGAACAGCTTCATGTCGAGAAAATCTCCCAAGCCGCCGCCCGCCAACGCTCCGGCCGCTGCGGACGCGTCTCCGCAGGCGTGTGTATCCGACTGTTTTCAGAGGAAGATTTCAACAGCCGCACCGAATTCACCGACCCCGAAATCGTCCGCAGCAACCTGGCCGCCGTCATCCTGCGCATGGCTGCGTTGAAACTGGGCGACGTGGCAGCATTCCCATTCCTCGAAGCGCCGGACCAGCGGTATATCAATGACGGGTTTCAGGTGTTGTTGGAATTGGGGGCGGTGGAGGTCGTCTGAAAACAGGCAGACACAAAAGAAAATCCGCGTAGAGTGATGTAAACCTACCCTTGCTTTAATAAGTAGAAAATGGTGGGTTTACGTCCACCCTGCGGCTACTAAAAAAATATAAGAGTAAACAACCTTTCTGAAAGAAAAATGTATGGACGAAATTCAAATACCCAAAAAAGTGGAATTACCAACCGAACTAGAAAATGAAAAGATTGTTTTACCAAAAGGTTCTACCACGATTATTGTTGGTGCTAATGGCACAGGGAAAACAAGATTAGCTGTTTATGTTGAAGAACAATTAAAGGAAAAAGCACATAGAATTTCGGCTCATAGGGCATTAAAATTAAACCCTAATGTCAATAAAATACCAGAAAAGAGTGCCAAAACATATCTATCTTATGGTCAGAACTGGGATGGAATCGATGTATCAAACAGAAAAAATTATAGATGGGATAATAACTCATCTACTCATTTACTCAACGATTTTGATTGGTTATTACAGTATTTATTCGCTCAACAAAATAATATTGCGGTAGCAAATAATCAAAAGCTCAACCGTAATGAAGAAGTAACCAATTCAAAAACAAAGCTAGATATTTTGCAAGAAGCATGGGAAACATTATTACCACACAGAAAATTACATATTACAGCAGATGATATTCAAGTCTCTGCTGTAGATAATGAGGAATTGTATTCTGCCTCAAATATGAGTGATGGAGAGCGAGCACTTTTCTATATTCTTGGACAAGTTTTGTCAGTAGATGACGGTTCTGTCTTAATTTTTGATGAGCCTGAATTACATATTCATAAATCAATTATTTCAAATCTATGGGATAAAATTGAAGAATTACGACCTGATTGTTCATTTCTAATCATTACACACGATATTGAATTTGCTGCAACTCGAGTAGCTAAAAAATATGTTATCAGAAATTATTATCCGGCCCCCGCTTGGGATATTTCTGAAGTTCCTGAGAGTAATTTTGATGAAGAAACCATAACAATGATTTTAGGTAGCCGTAAGCCAATATTATTTGTTGAGGGCAACAATAATAGTTTAGATATTGCTACTTACCGCTATTGTTATCCTGATTGGACCATCATACCCAAAGGGGCATGTAAAGATGTTATTCAATCAGTATCATCGCTGAAAAAATTAAGTAATGAAATGCCATTACTAAACTTAAAATGTTCAGGTATTGTCGATTTAGATAGTAGGGATGAAAGAGAAATTGAACAATTAAATAATTTGGGTATTTACATTTTACCTGTATCCGAAATTGAAAATCTTTTTAGCTTAACTGATGTAGCAAAAGAGATATTGAAACTAAATCAATATTCAGATGAAGAATTACTCAATAAACTTAATGAATTTAAATCTGAACTAATTAAATATATAGCAAATAAATTAAAAGACGATAAATTAGACGAATTTGTTGTAAAACAGGTTCGGCGTAAAATTGATAATTATTTAAAAAATATTGATTTATCCTCCAAAACGACAAGTACTGATATGAAAGAATTATTACTTAATGAAATTTCTACTTTAACAGAGCAGAAAATTGAAATATGGATTTCAGAAATTAAAAATGAAATTCAAAGATGTATTGAACAGCAAGATTTGGATAAATTACTTACTATATATGACAATAAAGGACTCTTGGCTAAATCAGCTTGTGTTTTAAAAGGGATGCGTAACAAACATGAATTTGAAAGCTGGATAATGAGAACATTAAAAGGAAGGAATAAAGATTTTATTGATGCAATCAGACAGAAACTTCCAATTCTGGATTAAATAAAACCATCTGAAAATTTACCTTCAGATACAGATATATATTTCATGAAAAATCATCAAACTACACTCTCTTTCCCTACTTCGATTAGCCTGAAACCTTGCGCAGACAAACAATGCCTGTCTGAAGACCGCAGCCAATACCGCCTGACCAAACTCGGCGAACAAATGGCGCGCCTGCCCATCGACCCGAAAATTGCGCGCATTTTGCTGGCGGCGAAGAAACACGACTGCATGGCGGAAATATTGGTGATTGCGTCCGCGCTGTCGATTCAAGACCCGCGCGAGCGGCCTTTGGAAGCGCGCGATGCCGCCGCCAAGGCACACGAGCGTTTTACCGACAAGCAGTCCGATTTCCTTGCCTATCTGAACATTTGGGACAGCTTCCAGCGCGAGCGCGACAAAGGCTTGTCCAACAAGCAGTTGGTGCAATGGTGCCGCCAATATTTCCTGTCGCACCTGCGGATGCGCGAATGGCGCGAGCTGCACCACCAGCTTGCCCAAA
>CAKARM010000328.1:0-2638 GCA_916720585.1 uncultured Neisseria sp. | reverse complement strand
AGACAGTACAGATAGTACGGCAAGGCGAGGCAACGCTGTACTGGTTTAAAGTTAATCCACTATAAAATACACATACAAAATGAAACAGTCTAAAGAGGAGATGGAAAATGCCCAACCGCAGCGAACTTCCGTTGATTTATTCCTGTTCCGGATGTTCTGACGTAGCGCAACTTGCCAACAATACCGCCGTAGCACTCGATCACGCCGGCGAATTTGAAATGTCGTGCATTTCCGGCGTGGGAGGCAAAGTCGCACCTTTAGTACGCAAAGCGCAGTCCGGCAGGCCGATGCTGGTCATCGACGGCTGCCATCTGCATTGCGCCAAGTCGTGTTTGGAAAACGTAGGCGTCGAAATTTCAGAAGAACACCACGTCAAACTCTATGACTTGGGCTACAAAAAGCGTTTTGGCAAAAGCTATGACGAAGCGGCGGTAGAAGAAGTCTATCAATATGTCTTAACTAAAAAACACGATGTGTTAAGCAACTAGCCACCTTTTCCCCAAGCAATCCGTCTGCAAAACCTTCAACACAAACCCGAACGGATGACAACCGTTTCAAAACAAAGGTCGTCTGAAAACCGATAGCAAGTCTCGCTAAAGCGTTTTCAGACGACCTTTTTTAATAGGGAGAACGTTACCGCCCGATTGCCAACTTGTTCAATATAGTGGATTAACTAAATCAGGACAAGGCGACGAAGCCGCAGACAGTACAGATAGTACGGAACCGATTCACTTGGTGCTTCAGCACCTTAGAGAATCGTTCTCTTTGAGCTAAGGCGAGGCAACGCCGTACTGGTTTAAAGTTAATCCACTATATCTTGAAGGGGAAAAACAATTGCTGCCTAGACGGTACAGCGGCTTACAGGTTTCAACTTCATGCTCAATATTATAAAATCCATCACCTTCCAGACATCCGCACCGCCCCATGAACTACGCCCTAGATGCCCTATGGTGGAAACTCACCAACCCGTCCGTCCGCGCCCTCGCCACCCTGCTGACCGCCCCGCCGCTTTGGCAAAGCGGCTGCGAATTGAGTGTCCGCGCGCTATTGGGCGAACACGGCTTCCGCTATCTTTTGGATTTGGACGGCAATCCCGCCGCCTTAGATGACTATCTCGCCGAACACGCCCCCTTCGGCAACCGACTCGGCATCTACGCCGAACGCCTGCTCGCATTTTGGTTTGCCCATGCGCCGCATACCGAATTGCACGCCTATAACCTGCCCGTGTTTTCAGACGACCTCACGCAAGGCGCCACCGATTTCATCGCCTCCATCAACAGCAAACCCTATCATATCGAACTGACCTGCAAATATTACGGCAGCGGCAGCGGCAAATCCGCAGACCTGTGCGGACTCAATTCCAAAGACACCCTCGCCGCCAAAGCCGCCAAACTGCCCCGCCAACTCGCCCTGCTTCAATCCCCCGAAGGCAGCGAAACCCTGCGGCAAAACCGCCTCCCCGACGCGCCGAAACCCGCCTCAATCATACGCGGCATCGGCTTTTTCCCCGTCGGCGCAGATTCCGCCGAAGCCCCGCTGAACCCATACTGCTGGCGCGGCGTCTTTATCCGAGACTGGTCGGCATATCCGACCACCGAGGGCGCACACTACCACCTCATCGACCGCATGGCATACCTTGCCCCCGCCCGTGTCGCCGAGGCGCAAACCCTGTCCGACCGAGACGTCCGCCAAATCGAAAGCGGCTTAATCGCCAAACTCGAATTGCGCCCCGACGGCTTTTGGCATGAAATCGAACGCATCATGAAGGTCGTCTGAAACCCGATTCAACGTTTTCAGACGACCTTTCCAGTATAATCCAAGCCTTTCCCCCGATTGCGAACCCACCATGACCCCGATCCAACTCGACCACACCGCCAAAGTCCTGGCCGAAATGCTGACTTTCAAACAGCCTGCCGATGCCGTTCTGTCCGCCTACTTCCGCGAACACAAAAAGCTCGGCAGGCAAGACCGCCACGAAATCGCCGAAACCGCCTTCGCCGCCCTGCGCCATTATCAAAAAATCAGTGCCGTCCTGCGCCGCCCGCATGCCCAGCCGCGCAAAGCCGCGCTTGCCGCGCTCGTTCTCGGCAGAAGCACCAACATCAGCCAAATCAAAGACCTGCTCGACGAAGAAGAAACCGAGTTTCTCAGCGGCCTCAAAGCGCGCAAAAGCGAATTTTCAGACGACCTCCATACCGCCGCCGAATTGCCGCAATGGCTGGTGGAGCAACTGCAAAAACATTTTAGCAACGAAGAAATCCTCGCCTTCGGCCGCAGCACCAACCAAGCCGCGCCGCTCGACATCCGCGTCAACACGCTTAAAGGCAGACGCGACAAAGTGCTGCCCCTGATTCAAGCCGAAAGCCCCGATGCAGAAGCCACGCCCTATTCCCCTTGGGGCATCCGCCTGAAAAACAAAATCGCCCTCAACAAACACGAATTGTTTTTAGACGGCACACTTGAAGTCCAAGACGAAGGCAGCCAGCTCCTCGCCCTGCTCGTCGGTGCCAAACGCGGCGAAATCATCGTCGATTTCTGCGCCGGCGCAGGCGGCAAAACCCTCGCCGTCGGCGCGCAAATGGCAAACAAAGGCAGAATCTACGCCTTCGACATCGCCGAAAAACGCCTTGCCAACCTC
>CAKARM010000327.1:0-2645 GCA_916720585.1 uncultured Neisseria sp. | reverse complement strand
AGTCCCCAATCCAAATTATGAATTAGACGGCGAAGTACGGACATACGGAGCCAACCTGAATCTCGACAGCCGTCTATTTGACCGCCACACCTTAAAATACGGCTTAAACTGGCGTACTCAAAAAAGCAGCTCAAACGGAGAAGGCGGCGAGAAGAAAAACGATGCAGGCGCATATGTTGAAGGTATTTGGGATTTCTCACCGGTTACGCTGACCACAGGTTTGCGCTATGACCGTTGGAAAATGAAAACCAGCAGCAAAACAGAAAATTCAGACGGCAACTTCAATCCAAGCATCGGCTTAGTTTATGACATTACTCCTGATTTCTCCATCAACACCAGTCTGAACTATGCGACCCGCAGCCCACGCCTGTACGAAGCGGCTTTAGTAAACGACAGACCAATTACCGCATCGCCTGATTTGAAGGCGGAACGCTCGCGAAATGCGGAAATCGGCTTCAACTACCGCTGGAATTCCGCCCTGACATTGTCCGGCAGCTATTTCCATCAACAAATTAAAGATGTACAGGCCATCCGCCAAGCAGGGCAACACTATGTCTGGTATAACGGCGGCAAGCTGAAAAACAGAGGTTACGAACTGAACGCCGCCTACCGCTGGAAAGGTCTGACCGCACGTGCAGGCGTAGCCTACAGCCGACCGAAGTTGAACGGCGATACCGCCGACATCGTGACAACTGCCATCCCGATGGGACGCACATGGACAACCGGTCTGTCGTACCAATTCGACAATCCGAATTTGGAAATCGGCTGGCGCGGACGTTATGTCCAAAATGCAGGCTACGCCCCGACCTCGCGCGGCTCTGATGTGGCTCTGAATGTCGTCCGTGCAGGCTACGGTGTCAACGATATATTCGCCAACTGGAAGCCGACGGGCAAAGACGACTTAAACGTCAACTTCGCCGTCAACAATGTCTTAAATAAAAACTACAAGCCGCACAGCCAGCGCGCAGGTGCTAACGCCTTGCCTGAACCTGGCCGCGATATCCGCCTGAGCGTAAACTACCGCTTCTAAACATTGCGTAAAAGCAAAGACGTCGTCTGAAAAACTTCTGCTGTTTTCAGACGACGTCTCTTTTTTTGGAAAACCGTGTTTACCGGAAGACTGTTTGTTCAAATGTTCCTTTGGATAGCCTTGTCGCGTTCCGCTTCGATTGAATGAATGTATTGCATCAGCGTTTGAATAAAAACGGTCAAATCACGCTGCCTTCAGATTACCTCACCTCATTCTTTAATTTTTATCTGATAAAATTTCTTCTGATCCTTACTTTCAAACCAGCCTACTGCGCCTCTTACATAATAAGATATTTCAACCGTAATATCTTGTTTGGTTATTGGGGTTCCGGAAATAACCGTTTCATTGTCCCATTTCCCAGTTACAGAGGAAACAGATAAACCCGAATCTTCAGGCGTAATGGTTGCGCGAAAAGAGTCAGGATATGATCTAAGCCCGCCGGTAAAGTTTACGCTTACTGAATAAGGTTGATTAAATTTTGCATCAGGCAATGATTCGACTTTGTGGGTTAAAGTACAGCTCGTGGCGAAGCAAGCTAGAGCAAATATAAACAATCTTTTCATTTTCTTTTTTCCTATGTTATTGCTTCAAAAACTATTGCCCCGAAGCCGGCGTTTAAAAACTTCTTTAAAGTTCTCTCTTTTTTGGATTCACTAAAATCTGTAAGATTCTTAAGCATCCCCAGTAAATAGTTTCAAATTTACTGTATCAGTCAGCCTGCTATATTGGTCAATTACTTCCCCCGTCACGAATGGCGGTTGGTTTTAGTGAAATACAGCGATATTTCGATTTGCTCCTTCAACCGGCAAATCATGCCAACTCATCCCTCACGATTTCACGCCGCTTCCCTTGAGGATCAATAAGCTCAATGGTAATCGCATCCATACCATCCTGCCGTAGGCGATCAAAATCTATAATTTCACCATTTATCAGCTCTATTTTGCCGTTTTCATCGCAAAAATCTTCGCGTTCGGCTTCATAGTCGATATTGAAGAAGGCATGAACTTCAATTTGGTACAGCGTGTCATCCAAATCTTGCAGGGGGCGATTATTCAGAAAATCTTCAGAATGTTCATCGCACAACATGGCATTGTAGCCGTGCCTACCGCCATCAAACAGTAAAATTTCCTGCCCGCTTTCAGGCTCAACGGCGACAACTTTAACCGGAGCATTGTCTGTATCGGTGATCAGGTCGTCGTAAAATTCACCGTAATAACGGATGTAGAAACGGTTTGAACCATTATGGGCTATGGCAAAACGGTACTCGATACCGTCGAAACTATGCAGACTGTCAGCGTGAATATAAGGCTGCAAGTGGGCAGGGACGGGCATGATGGGTTCTCCTTTTCTCTAGGGAGTCTTCAGTTTCACAGAAAATTTGTTACTTTCAGAAGATTTGTTTTCAGACGACCTCAAAGTCACCTAAAAGTTTATCTTACATACCACGACACTTCAAAAGCCAAATACTTCAATTCTCACAGATGACGCGCAAGTCCAACCTCTATTTGAAATGCAATAGACAATAAAAAATCCTGCATATTGCCATGCAGGATTTTTCATTTGGGGTGGCTGATGGGGCTCGAACCCACGACAACTGGAATCACAATCCAGGGCT
>CAKARM010000326.1:0-2650 GCA_916720585.1 uncultured Neisseria sp. | reverse complement strand
ACTGTCTGCGGCTTCGTCGCCTTGTCCTGATTTAAATTTAATCCACTATAAGTCAGTCTTGCCAGACCGGCTGAAAGCAAGGTATAGGTTTTAATTCTATTAAAGCTTGGTTTTCAGACGACCTTCAAGCCATTACAAATTAAGGTGTAAGATGAAAATAATATTACCTGCAGTACTATTACTGATAACAACTTCCTCATTTGCAAAAAATTACGCCGAACAGCCTCAGCCTTTTACTCCTCAAACAGTACAGGATGTATTGCGTTGCAAGGTGTCATCTTTGGATTTTTCGTTTTGGACTCCGGAAAATTTTACCGGTTACCCTGGTTCAAATGAGCGTGAGGAAGAAGAAAATGTAGGACGTTTTGTCAATAAGATCGACAACATTACTTACCGTTACCGCTTGCCGTTTAAGGTGCATCTTGCCAATCCCTTAGATGGAAAAGAAGTAGAAGGTCAGTATGTCGCTATTCGCAACAATGCTGTCTATTTGGAAATTGATTGGGCACGATATCCCAAATTGCATTCACTATACCGTCAGAAATATCAGGAAGACCTTTATGAGCTGACGCAACAGCTAAAGGGACAAAATAGCACATCCAAAACGACACCTAAAAAACTGGATACATTGGGCTATAGTGTGCCTGCTGTCGAAAAATCGATAACAGACCCCAATAAAAAATTGAAGATATGGAAATATTTTGGCTTTCCTGCTGTCTTTAAAGCTGATGTAATAAGGGGTGATTCAGATAAGGGCTATATCGGCTGCCGTTATCCGTTGTAGACTGTCTTCCAAAAACGAAGGTCGTCTGAAAGCTGATTTTTCAGACGACCTTTTAACTTAATCTATTCAAACCACACCAAACCATGACCCACACTATTACCCTACCCGACCAAACCACCTTTACCGCCAATGACGGCGAAACAGTTTTAGCCGCTGCCGCCCGTCAAAACCTCAATCTGCCCCATTCCTGCAAAAGCGGTGCCTGCGGTCAATGCAAAGCCGAACTGGTGAGCGGCGATATTCAAATGGGCGAACACTCTGAACAGGCTTTATCCGAAGCAGAAAAAGCCCAAGGCAAGATTTTGATGTGCTGCACCACCGCGCAAAGCGACATCAGCATCAACATCCCCGGCTACAACGCCAACTCGCTACCCGTCCGCACCCTGCCTGCCCGCATCGAAAGCATGGTTTTCAAACACGATGTCGCCCTCCTGAAACTTGCCCTGCCCAAAGCCCCGCCGTTTGCTTTCTATGCCGGGCAATATATTGATTTACTGCTGCCGGGCAACGTCAGCCGCAGCTACTCTATCGCCAATTCGCCCGACCAAGAAGGCATTTTGGAACTGCACATCCGCAGGCGCGAAAACGGCGTCTGCTCGGAAATGATTTTCGGTAGCGAACCCAAAGTCAAAGAAAAAGGCATCGTCCGCATCAAAGGCCCGCTCGGTTCGTTTACCTTGCAAGAAGACAGCGGCAAACCCATCATCCTTTTGGCAACCGGTACAGGCTATGCCCCCATCCGCAGCATCCTGCTCGACCTTATCCGCCAAGACAGCAGCCGCGCCGTCCATTTCTACTGGGGCGCGCGTCACCAAGATGATTTGTACGCACTCGAAGAAGCTCAAGAACTGACAGGTCGTCTGAAAAACGCCCGCTTCACCCCCGTCCTATCAAAAGCCGCTGAGGGCTGGCAAGGCGAAAAAGGGTACGTCCAAACCGCCGCCGCAAAAGATTATCCCGACTTGAGCGGTTACGAAGTTTATGCCTGCGGTTCCGTCGCCATGACCGAAAGCGCGAAATCCGTGTTGACCGCGCAATGCAGCCTGCCTGAGACAACCTTCTATTCGGATGCGTTTTCGCCTGCGCAATAGATATACCCGCGCAAATCTAATCCTGCCGCAACCGCAAAAGGCTTGGGAACTGAGTTGTCTTAAAAAATAATGTGCCGATATCGTCGAACAAGTTTTCAGACGACCTCGGCACATTATTTTGTAAAAGGTCGTCTGAAAACGAATTTAGTGGGATTACTCAGGTTTTCAGACGACCTTGGATTCGGATTTCAAGTGCAACACTAGGGTACCAGTGGTTTGAACAGATTCAAGAATAAAACACTTGGCGTTTCGTAGCCAAGTGTTTTTCTTGGCCGGTGGTTCAACTCATCTTGAACCCTGCGTATCTCCCGATCGCTGATATTTCGGAAATCGGTTTGTTTGGGGAAATATTGTCGGATGAGTCCGTTGGTGTTCTCATTCAGCCCTTTTTCCCACGAATGGTAAGGGCGGCAAAAATAGGTTTCCGCCTTTAATGCTTTGGCTATTTTGGTGTGTTGGTAGAACTCTTTGCCGTTATCCATGGTGATGGTGTGGACTCTGGCTTTATATGCCTTTAATACCCTAATGACTGCCCGGGCAGTGTCTTCGGCTTTTAAGTTCTTTAATTTGCAGATGATGGTGTAGCGGGTAACGCGTTCGACCAAGGTCAATAACGCGCTTTTCTGATTTTTGCCGACGATGGTGTCGGCCTCCCAATCGCCGATGCGGGTTTTCCGGTCGACGATAGCAGGTCGGTTTTCTATGCCGACGCGGTCGGGCACTTTGCCTCTGGTCCATGTGCTGCCGTAGCGTTTTCGGTAGGGTTTGCTGCATA
>CAKARM010000325.1:0-2674 GCA_916720585.1 uncultured Neisseria sp. | reverse complement strand
TCCTCTGCTCTAACCGACTGAGCTAATTCGCCGTTTCGTGAAGTCGCTATTATATGTTGTTTTGAGTTTTTGGCAAGTTTTATTTTGTACTTTATGTTTTGTTTTTGTTTTTTAATGGAATAAAACATGGATGAGGTCGTCTGAAACGGTGTTTCAGACGACCTATGTGTTCGGAGGATGGTTTGAGGTGGGAGATTTCAAAGTTTGTGGCAGATGTCACCGAAGCGGAAACCTGTCCAGTCGATGTCGATGTTTTTGCCAAAGGCGATGACTTTGAAGAGTTCGCCCATTTCGTGTTGGTCGGTCAGTTTTTGTACGGCGGTGCTGACACGGAGGTAGTCTGCCGTACCTGGTGGGGCGGTTTGTGCCAACAGGTCGGTAATGCCTAGGTTGAATAGGAAATGAGATTGGGGCAGGTAGCCGATGAGGTCTAGTCCGCCGTCGGTGCCTGCTTGGGCAATGTCGGTAAAGTTGACGTGTGCGGTCAGATCGGTCAGACCGATATGGAAAAACGGGTCGTGAACGGTGTGGTGGCGGTAGTGGGCGATGAGCGTGCCTTCGTCGCGTTGCGGGTGGTAATACTGGGCGGCGTCAAAACCGTAGTCGATAAATATCATGCCGCCACGCCTGATTTTCTGCGCAAGGGTGAGAATAAAGGCGTATTGGGCGGGGTGTAGCTCGCTGGTGTAGGGGTGTTCGGTTTCGGGAAAATAGGTGGCGGCTAAACGCAGGAGGTTGGGTTGTTTCAAAGGTTGCGGGCTTTGTTCAAGCTGTCCGTCGGGGTTAACGGAGACGCCGATGTGTTGAAAGGTGTTTTGAGTGCGGCGGATGGTTTCGACAGGCATGGCATCGAGGACTTCGTTGCCGATGATGATGCCGTCGAAGGATTCAGGCAGTTTGGTCAGGTGGATGACTTTTTGTGCCAGTTGTGGGGTGGTGTGTTCGGCGATGAATTGGCGTTGGCGTTCGGCAAGCTCTGGTGAGAGTTCGATGATGTAGTAATGCTTGAGGTCGTCTGAAAGGCTTTTCAATAAGGTGGCGGCGAGATGTCCCGTACCTGCGCCGAATTCGTAGATGTTGCCGGCGGTTTGCGGGAGTAGTTCGGTAAGTTGTCGGGCGAGGGTTTGTCCGAATAATGGGGTGAGGGTGGGGGCGGTGATGAAATCGCCGTCTGTGCCGATTTTGTGGCTGCCTCCGGTGTAGTAGCCGTATTCGGGTGTGTAGAGTGCAAGCTCCATAAATCGTGAGAAAGGAATCCAGTTATTTTGGGCTTTTATTTCCTGTTTGATGATTTCAAATAGTTTGGAACTTGAGGCTTGCGCGGCAGGGGAGGGGAGGGGGAGGTGTGCCTTCATAATTGTTAGATAATGTAAAATTTATGAATTTATTTGTCTATTATAACGTGAACGGAAAAGGGGCGTTTTTTCATTTTTTTATACCATATGTTGTGTCTAAATAATATTTTTAATACTACATATTGTGTTTTTAAAAACCAAATCGGGTAAAATGGGTGGTTCGGCTTGTTTGCTTGTTTGGTTAAAATACTGTTTTTTAATGATTTTGTTGTTGCATATGTACTGGGATTTTAGAGTAAGGCGATTTGACCGAGGCGTTAAAATTTTTTATAGTGTGGGCTAGTGGGGCGATGTGGGTAAAAGTGTCTGCATTGCCCAAAAAATTCCGATTTAAACCGATAGGACGAAATTGTGTTTGGTGGCGCTCACGAATTGAGTATTGACAGCAAAGGGCGGTTGGCGATTCCTGCCAAGTTCCGCGATATTTTGCTGCGCCATTATACGCCGTCGATTGTGGTTACTTTGGATTCCCGTCAAAAATTGCTGATGTATCCGGAGGCTGAATGGGCAAAGGTTGCCGAGCAGCTTTTGCACTTGAAAACGGCAGGAAATCCGATGTTGCAGCGTTATCAAAATCTGCTGCTGCACAATGCGGATACACTGGAATGGGATAGCGCCGGCCGCGTACTGATTCCTGCCAATCTGCGCAAACGGGTGGATTTTGAAAAAGACGTTACCTTGGTCGGTCGCGCCAACCGTTTGGAATTGTGGGGCCGTGATCAATGGGAAGCTGAAATGACTCAGGCTTTGGATGATGATCCTGAAGAGTTGGCATTCCAATTAAGTCAGACGGATTTGCAATTGTGAGTAATGCTGAATATCAACATATCACCGTTTTATTAAACGAGGCGGTTGATGCTTTGGCGGTTCGTGAAGACGGTATTTATGTGGATGGGACGTTCGGTAGGGGAGGGCACTCCCGATTGATTTTGTCCCGTCTGGGCAGTCAAGGTCGTCTGATTGTGTTTGATAAAGACCCGCAAGCGATTGAGGTGGCGCAAAAGCTGGCTGAGCAGGATGGGCGCGTTACGGTAGTTCATGACGGGTTTTCCAGTTTTCAGACGACCCTGGATAAGCTGGGTATTGAAGAAATAGATGGTGCGTTGTTTGATTTGGGGATTTCGTCCCCGCAGATAGATGACAGCGCACGGGGTTTCAGTTTCCGTTTTGATGCACCTTTGGATATGCGCATGGATCCGACGCGGGGGATGTCCGCTGCAGAATGGATTGCAACAGCATCAGAACAGGATTTGCACGAGGTTATCAAGAATTATGGTGAAGAGCGGTTTAGTCGCCAGATTGCGCGCGCCATTGTTGCG
>CAKARM010000324.1:0-2688 GCA_916720585.1 uncultured Neisseria sp. | reverse complement strand
TTGCTATGATACGGGTGTTTCGATATACAAGGTCGGATACTTGTATCCGACAAAATCCGCAACCATCTCAGAAGCCGTCAGATTCGAGAATCCGACCTACTGCTACTGCAACTGATAACTAGGCCGGTGTATTGAAAGCGATGGCAAAACCCGCTTCTCTGTTTTCAGACGACCTCAGCCTGTTGTTTTGGGTTTATAATTTCCTTTTTCCAACTGATTTTCCCCGTTTACCATGATCGATTTAGAAACCAAACGCCTTGAAACCCAAGCTATGCTTGATAATGCCGAGCTTTTGTTCGACCAAGACCAATGCCGTGCCGCGCTGCAAAAAGTGGCGGACGAGATTACGTGCGACTTGGGGGATAAATATCCGCTCCTGCTGCCTGTAATGGGTGGGGCGGTGGTGTTTACGGGGCAGTTGCTGCCGCTGTTGCGCTTTCCGTTGGACTTTGATTATGTTCATGTTTCCCGTTACGGCGACAAGCTGGCGGGCGGCGCGTTCAACTGGAAACGGATGCCCGACCCTGAGCAGATTCGGGGGCGTCATGTAATCGTATTGGACGATATTTTGGATGAGGGCCACACGATGTCGGCGATTCAGTCCAAGCTCTTGGAAATGGGGGCGGCAAGCTGCCGTGCGGCTGTGTTTGCCAACAAGTTGATCGACAAGGAAAAACCGACCAAAGCGGATTATGTCGGGCTGGATGTTCCCAACCGCTACGTCTTCGGCTACGGTATGGATGCGGCGGGCTGCTGGCGCAATTTGGGCGAGATTTACGCGCTCAACCAAGGCTGAGACAAGATTAAAAAAGGTCGTCTGAAAACCTTTTCAGACGACCTTTGTGCCACCATATCGTGCTATGTGGCGGGTGAACGGACGATACCTTCGCCCACACCAGCCGAATAAAATCATCAGGGAACACATCATGATCAACCTTTTAATCATTACCCACGAGGCAGTAGGCGAAGCCTACCGCAGCCTGACCCATCATTTTTTCCCAACGGGCATGCCGGAAAACATCCGCATCCTTGGCGTAGAGCCTGACGAAGACCAAAACGACATCATCAACAATGCCATTGCCGCGCTGCAAGAGTTTCCTGAAAACCACGGCGTATTGATTATGACCGACATCTTCGGCGCAACGCCGTGCAATGCCGCCCGCAGGCTGGTTCGCGCGGGCAAATCCGCCATCCTGACCGGACTGAACGCGCCGATGATGATTAAAGCGACCCAATACTCGCCCATGGCGGAAGATCTCGCCGCCTTTACTGAAACGGTCAGGGAAGCCGCCGTCAAAGGCATTTTCGCCATCACCGCCGAACCGGAAGATTTGGTGTGCAAACAGCACGCCGAAGCCGTCTAACCCGACCGACACGTTTTCAGACGACCCCGCACACCCGAAAGCCGAACATGCAAAAACAACAAATCGAAATCATCAACAAACTCGGACTCCACGCCCGCGCTTCCAGCAAATTCACCCAAACCGCGTCTCAGTTTCAAAGCGAAGTCTGGGTAACGAAAAACGGAAGCCGCGTTAATGGCAAAAGTATCATGGGCTTAATGATGCTCGCCGCCGCCAAAGGCACGATCATCGAGCTGGAAACCGACGGCTTGGACGAAGTCGCCGCTATGAAGGCATTGACCGACTTAATCAACGACTACTTCGGCGAGGGCGAATAATGAGTATCGTGCTGCACGGTGTCGCCGCGGGCAAAGGCATCGCCATCGGACAAGCCCACCTGATTACGCGCGGGACGGCGGAAGTGCCGCAATACGACGTTTCAGACGACCTCATCGACGCCGAAGCCGCCCGTTTCGATGCCGCCATCAAAGCCACGCGCAAAGAGTTGGAACAGTTGCGCAGCGCGATTCCTGAAAACGCCCCGACCGAATTGGGCGCGTTTATTTCGCTGCACCTCATGCTGCTGACCGACGTTACCCTCTCGCGCGAACCCGTCGATATTTTGAAAGAACAAAAAATCAACGCCGAATGGGCATTGAAACAGCAAAGCGACAAACTCGCCGCCCAGTTTGACAACATCGAAGACGACTACCTGCGCGAACGCAAACAAGACATGCTGCAAGTCGTCCGCCGCATCCACAACAACCTCGTCGGACAAAGCAACGACTTAAACCTCAACGAAGGCTTGTTTGAAGACACCATCCTAATCGCCCACGACCTCTCGCCCGCCGACACCGTCCTCTTTAAAGAGCAGCGCATTACCGCCTTTGTTACCGACGTCGGCGGCCCGACCAGCCACACCGCCATCCTCGGCCGCAGCCTCGACATCCCTTCCGTCATCGGGCTGCACAACGCCCGCAGGCTCATTACCGAAAACGAAACCGTCATTGTTGACGGCATCAACGGCGTCCTCATCATCGATCCGGACGAAGTCGTCCTCAACGAATACCGCCGCCTTGCCCGCGAATACCGCCTCCACAAGCGCGAACTCAACAAGCTCAAAAAAACCGCCGCCACCACCGCCGACGGCATCAACATCGAGCTGCTCGCCAATATCGAATCCGCCGAAGACATCAAAGCGCTACACAACTTCGGCGCAGACGGCGTCGGACTCTTCCGCAGCGAATTCCTCTATCTCAACCGCGACACCATGCCGTCTGAAGACGAGCAGTACGAAGTGTACAGCGCGATTGTGAAAAAGATGAAAGGCAAAAGCATCACCATC
>CAKARM010000323.1:0-2707 GCA_916720585.1 uncultured Neisseria sp. | reverse complement strand
TGTGGCCGCCGACTCGCTGTCCGCCATCAAATACGCCAAAGTCAAACCGATTCGGGACGAAAACGGTATTGCCGTCGACTTTGAAATCGAAGGCGAATATCCGCAGTTCGGTAACAACGACGACCGCGTGGACGACATTGCCTGCGACTTGGTGGAACGCTTCATGAAAAAAGTGGCGACTCACAAAACTTACCGCAACGCAACGCCGACCCAGTCCGTGCTGACCATTACCTCCAACGTCGTGTACGGCAAAAAAACCGGCAACACGCCTGACGGCCGCCGCGCAGGCGCACCGTTCGGTCCAGGTGCCAACCCGATGCACGGCCGCGATGTAAACGGCGCCGTCGCTTCGCTGACCTCCGT
This sequence comes from uncultured Neisseria sp., assembly GCA_916720585.1. Taxonomy (GTDB): domain Bacteria; phylum Pseudomonadota; class Gammaproteobacteria; order Burkholderiales; family Neisseriaceae; genus Neisseria. The sequence continues at coordinate 2,344 of CAKARM010000323.1, read as the reverse complement.
AGCCAAACTGCCGTTCGAGTTTGCCAAAGACGGTATTTCCTACACCTTCTCCATTGTGCCGGGCGCATTGGGTAAAGACGAAAATTCCCGCGAACGCAACCTCGCAGGCCTGATGGATGGTTACTTCCACCACGAAGAAGGAGAAGTGGAAGGCGGTCAACACCTGAACGTCAACGTATTGACCCGCGAAACGCTGGAAGACGCGATGAACAATCCGGACAAATATCCGCAACTGACCATCCGCGTGTCCGGTTACGCCGTACGCTTCAACTCGCTGACCCGCGAACAGCAGCTTGACGTGATTACCCGTACCTTTACACAAACCATGTAAAGCAAAGGGTTTACAGTAAACCAAGCCGGGGGACGGATTATTCGGAACCCGGCTTGATTTTGCCTGAAGCAATGGTTTGATAATATCAAAATCCAGTGGATTAACTTTAAATCAAGACGACCGAAGGCGGTACAATAGAGTTATCATTAAAACCCATTTACCTATTTAAAAACAGCCCATAAACTTCCCACAACAGGGAACGCAATGCCCGCATATTAATCCAATAAGAAGAACCCTCTGCAACACAAAAACAAGTTTTCAGACGACCCCAATATCCGGTACATCAGACACCATGCAGACATCCATCGCCATCAACCCCGAAACGCCCGCTCCCGCCAAAGACCTCGGACACCGCCATTACAACGGCAAAGGCATCGTCCATTCCGTAGAATCCTGCGGCGCGGTGGACGGTCCCGGGTTGCGCTACGTCCTCTTCCTGCAAGGCTGCCTCATGCGCTGCCTCTACTGCCACAACCGCGACACATGGGACTTGCACACCGAACAAGCCCAAGAAATGACCGTGCCCGAAGTCATGAAGCAAGTCATGTCCTACCGACACTACCTGCGCGCCACAGGCGGCGGCGTTACCGCCACAGGCGGCGAACCGCTCCTGCAATACGAATTCGTGCGCGACTGGTTCACCGCCTGCCGCGAACACGACATCCACACCTGCCTCGACAGCAACGGCTACGCCCTGCATTACGATTCCATCCTTGACGACCTGCTCGACCACACCAACCTCGTCATGCTCGATTTAAAACAAATCGACCCCGAAATCCACAAAGTCCTCGTCGGCATCCCCAATACCAAAACCCTCAAATTCGCCCACTACCTCGCCGAACGCAAACAGCCCGCCCGCGTCCGCTACGTCGTCGTGCCGGGCTATACCGATGACGACCGTTCCGCCCACCTGCTCGGCGAATTCATCGCAGACATGGACAATATCGAAATGGTCGAACTCCTCCCTTATCACGAACTGGGCGCGCACAAATGGGCATTGTGCGGCGACACCTACAAACTCACCGGCGTACACCCGCCTCCCAAAGAAACCATCCTCAAAATCAAATCGATTTTGGAAAGCTACGGCAAAAACATCATTTATTGAGTTCAAATCCAAAAGGGTCGTCTGAAAATGAAATATTCGCTTTCAGACGACCTTTTAGCCGTTCATCCCATTTGTTGCAGCCCATTGCATCAATCAGTTACCATATAAATCTATTGTCATTTTAGACCTTCAGTCGCAATCTTTGGGCTAAGTTGAGACAACGTGGTATCGGTTCAAACTTGGATCACTAGAGCATTCTTATCTTTAAAATTTATAGTGGATTAAAATTGCAATGATACGGCGTTGCCAACACCCTTATGTACTACCCATACACGGCGGGCGTTGCGGCCTTGTCTCATTTTTATTTTAATCCACTATAATTGAGGAAAGAGCAGTATGATGAAAAAGTTTTTATATATGTTTTTACTTTTTATACCTTTGTCAGCCTATTCAGGGACATATCGAGTAAGCAAAACAGGGCTATTGCTTCAGACAAAGCATTTGAAAAATGGAAATATACAATTCGATATATATAACCCGCGCAATTCAGGGAAAAATTCTTTGATGCAAGGCGTGGCAAAATTAAAATCAGGGGATTTGGAAATTAATACAGATGAAGAAACGGGTGTGGGTTATGATGTAGATGAATATATTCATGATAAAAATCAATGCTTCATATCGATACGCCTAGATGTAGAAAAAGGTAAGAAAGGCTCGTTAAAGACCTCATGTCCGAAACAAAATGAATTAAGACATCTTAATCTTCCAATTTTGAAAATTAAGTAGGCGTAACCAGTGGCGGGGTTGAAAACATGCCATTTAAAAAGCTCGTCTGAAAATCATTTCAGACGAGCTTTTAGTTTTGTTGATGTTTGATCTAATTGATGTTCGTTAGGCTACACATTAAATAAGTATTTTATAGTGGATTAACTTTAAACCAGTACGGCGTTGCCTCGCCTTAGCTCAAA
>CAKARM010000322.1:0-2724 GCA_916720585.1 uncultured Neisseria sp. | reverse complement strand
TATCGGCCTTTTGTACATCCTGATGATTACCTCGCTGTCGGTTTACGGCGTGATCATTGCGGGCTGGGCTTCCAACTCCAAATATTCGTTCTTGGGCGCAATGCGTGCCTCCGCGCAAAGCATTTCCTACGAAATTGCCATGAGCGCCGCGCTGGTGTGCGTCGTGATGGTGTCGGGCAGCATGAACTTCTCCGACATCGTTGCCGCGCAGGCAAAAGGCATAGCGGGCGGTTCCGTGTTCTCGTGGAACTGGCTGCCGCTCTTCCCAATCTTCATTGTTTATCTGATTTCCGCCGTAGCCGAAACGAACCGCGCACCGTTTGACGTAGCAGAGGGCGAGTCCGAAATCGTTGCCGGACACCACGTCGAATATTCCGGCTTCGCGTTCGCGCTGTTCTTCCTTGCAGAATACATTTTCATGATTCTGATTGCCGCGCTGACCTCGCTGATGTTCCTCGGCGGCTGGCTGTCTCCGTTCCCGCAAAGCTGGGGCATTATCGGCACGCCTTCCGCATTCTGGATGTTCGTGAAAATGGCGGCTGTGCTGTACTGGTATCTGTGGATACGCGCCACCTTCCCACGCTACCGCTACGACCAAATCATGCGTTTGGGCTGGAAAGTGCTGATTCCGATCGGCTTCGCCTACATCGTCGTACTGGGCTTGTGGATGATTTCGCCGCTGAGTTTGTGGGAATAATAATATTTTGAATTGTCAAGGTATAAGGTTTTAATCATGAAATGGGCTAAGAAGTTTATTATTGGTTTGTTATGTATATTTTCATTAGAGATATATGCATTTGGTGAAAAAAATGAATGGTCGGAAGGATGGGGACAGGGTGTATCTGAATATCAGGCTACAATTGTCCCTAATGTAACTTACTTATATATAGCCTGCGATCCTTATAAGCCTGTGCAAATGTGGTTTTATCATAAGCAAAAGTCATATGGTTCAGATTCTCGGCATAATTTTGATATGCTTATTGACGGCGTAAAAGTTGAAAGACCATACGAAACGTATTCTCATGCACAAGCAAGTCAGCTTTGGTATTTTTTAGAAAGGGCTCCAAAGGCTAAAGCAATATATATTGTTACTGATGATAAGAAAAAATTTAAATTGCCTCGCAAGGGAATTGCTACTAATTTCCCTACATCAGGGCTTAAAAAAACTGAAATATCTCCTTGTAGATCAGAATTCGAGTTGTAGTTGAAATTGCACATTTAAGCTTAATTAATAAAGAAATATGCCAAATAGAAAGTATGGCTTATGACTAATTTAGTAAAAACCTTTCTTTTGGGCGAGTTGGTAAAAGGCATGGGCGTTACGCTCAAAAACTTTTTCGCCCGCAAAGACACGATTTATTTCCCCGAAGAGAAAACGCCGCAGTCGGTACGTTTCCGCGGCCTGCACGCGCAGCGGCGGTATCCGAACGGTGAGGAACGCTGCATTGCATGTAAATTGTGCGAGGCGGTGTGTCCGGCAATGGCGATCAACATCGAATCGGAAGAACGCGAAGACGGCACGCGTCGCACCAAGCGTTACGACATCGACCTGACCAAGTGCATCTTCTGCGGCTTCTGCGAAGAAGCCTGTCCGACCGATGCGATTGTGGAAACCCATATTTTTGAATATCACGGCGAGAAAAAAGGCGACTTGCACATGACCAAGCCGATCCTCTTGGCAATCGGCGACAAATACGAAGCCGAAATCGCCAAGCGCAAAGCCGCCGACGCGCCGTACCGTTAAGGAGCAGACGAATGACTTTTTCCGCGATTCTGTTCTATATCCTTGCCGCCATCGTCCTATACGGCGCGCTGCGTACCGTTACCGCGAAAAACCCTGTCCACGCCGCTTTGCATCTGGTGCTGACCTTCTGCGTGAGCGCGATGATTTGGATGCTGATGCAGGCGGAGTTTTTGGGCGTGACGCTGGTGGTCGTGTATGTCGGCGCTGTGATGGTGTTGTTCCTGTTTGTCGTGATGATGTTGAACATCGACATCGAGGAAATGCGCGCCGGTTTCTGGCGTCATGCGCCTGTGGCCGGTGTGGTCGGTACGCTGTTGGCAGTTGCCCTTATCCTGATTCTGGTCAATCCGAAAACCGACCTTGCCGCATTTGGTTTGATGAAAGACATTCCTGCGGATTACAACAATATCCGCGATTTGGGCAGCCGTATTTATACCGACTACCTGTTGCCGTTTGAGCTGGCGGCGGTATTGCTGCTGTTGGGTATGGTGGCGGCGATTGCGCTGGTTCACCGCAAAACCACCAATCCGAAACGTATGGATCCTGCCGACCAAGTTAAAGTGCGCGCCGACCAAGGCCGTATGCGCTTGGTGAAAATGGAAGCCGTGAAACCGCAAGTCGAATCTTTCGAAGAAAACGAAGTTTCAGACGGCCTCAAACCGAAAGAGGAGGGCAAAGCATGATTACCTTGACGCATTATCTGGTATTGGGCGCGCTCCTGTTCGGTATCAGCGCGATGGGCATCTTTATGAACCGCAAAAACGTGCTGGTCTTGCTGATGTCGATCGAGCTGATGCTTTTGGCGGTGAACTTCAACTTTATCGCCTTCTCGCAGCATCTGGGCGATACCGCCGGACAGATTTTCGTATTCTTCGTATTGACCGTTGCCGCTGCCGAATCCGCCATAGGTTTGGCGATTATGGTGCTGGTGTACCGCAACCGACAAACAATCAACGTTGCCGATTTGGATGAGTTGAAAG
>CAKARM010000321.1:0-2733 GCA_916720585.1 uncultured Neisseria sp. | reverse complement strand
ACTGTCTGCGGCTTCGTCGCCTTGTCCTGATTTAAAGTTAATCCACTATAAAAAGGTCGTCTGAAATCTTTTTCAGACGACCTTTCGGGTTTTATGGGGAACCGGCTTTATTTTGCGCCGTAATTGGGTTGCAGCAGGGCGCAGGGTTGGCGTTCCCTGCGGCTGCGGCGGCTGCGTCCGGCGATGGTGCCGCAGGCGGCGCCGGGATCGGTTTTGTCGGCTTTTGGGGATTTGTCGCCGCGCTCGTTACGGTCATTGCGTTCACTGCGGTTGTTCCGTTCGGAACGGTTTCTGTCGCTGCCGCGGCTGCGGGTTGGGGCGGCTTGGGTGTCTGCGGCGGCATCACCGTCGGCGTCCGCGCCCCACCAGTTCGGCTCGAAGCCTTCGATGCGTTCGACTGCCAAGTCGTTGCCGGTCAGCTCCTTGATGGCTTCAAACATTTTCTGCTCGGTTTTGTCCATCAGGGAAATGGCGACACCATCCGCGCCCGCCCTGCCGGTGCGTCCGATGCGGTGGACGTAGTCTTCGGGTTGGGTCGGCAGCTCGTAGTTGATGACGAAGGGCAGCTCAGCGATGTCCAGTCCGCGTGCGGCGACGTCGGTGGCGACGAGGACGCGCAGGCTGCCTTCTTTGAAGGCGTTGAGGGTTTCGAGGCGGCTTTGCTGGGATTTGTCGCCGTGGATGGATTGGGCGGCAAGGTTGCGGCGCACGAGGTCTCGGGTGACTTGATCGACGCTTTGTTTGGTTTTGCAGAACACGATGACTTGGTTCATCTGCAAATCGACAATCAGCCGCTCTAAGAGGTTGCGTTTTTTGAGCGCGTCAACGGCGATGATGTGCTGCTCGACATTGGCGCTGGTGGTGTTTTGCGCGGCGACTTCGACGATTTCGGGCGCGTTCATGAAATCTTTGGCAAGTTTGCGGATGGGCGGGGCAAAGGTTGCGGAAAAGAGCAGGGTTTGGCGTGGTTTGGGCAGCATCTGCATGATTTTGCGGATGTCGTCGATGAAACCCATATCGAGCATACGGTCGGCTTCGTCGAGGACGACGATTTCGACTTTGTTTAAATTGATGTTTTTCTGTTTGACGTGGTCAAGCAGCCTGCCGACGGTGGCGACGACGATTTCGCAGCCGGCGCGCAGGTCGGCGGTTTGTTTGTCCATGTTGACGCCGCCGAAAAGGACGGTATGCCGCAGCGGCAGGTTTTTGATGTAGCCCTGCACGTTTTGGTCGATTTGGTCGGCAAGTTCGCGCGTCGGGGTCAATACGAGCATACGCACGGGGTGCATCGCGGGCGAGGTGCTGGAAGTGGCGTAGCGTTTGAGGCGTTCCAGGCTGGGCAGCATAAAGGCGGCGGTTTTGCCTGTGCCGGTTTGGGCGGCGGCGAGCAAGTCGTGGCCGGCGAGTACTTTGGGGATGGCGGCGGCTTGGATGGGAGTCGGGTTTTCGTAACCTTGTTCGGTCAGCGCGGAAACGATTTCGCTGCCAAGCCCGAGTGAGGCGAATGGATTCATGGCGGTATCTTTCTGTCCGGACGGGATGCGGAATGCCGCATGGGGTCGTCTGAAACGGGAGGATGTTTTGATTGTGTGTTCGATAGGATGCCGCCGGCAAAGTGTGCGGCCGGTTTACGGCAAACCGCAGAAGTGGGGATGTGGTCTCTGCGGTATGGAAAGGTAAGCGCGATTATGCCATAAAACCCTTGCGCCGCCCAACGGCAGGCGGTCGGGGCGTTGGGATTGGGCGGTGTCGCCGGGAAGGGAAGGAAATTTTTTACATTGCCATGCCGGTGGCGTTTATGTCCCTTAAATTTTTGAAACCGCTTATCATTTCCTGACGGCATTTACTGTCATAGTTCAAACTTATCAAAACCTTTCATATGTAAATGAAACTAAATCGTACTGATGAGACTCTGTTTTGAGACAGACGCAAATTTGCGCTGTAAACCATCAATCACAATAGGAATATACGACATGAAAACTTTATTGATCGCCGTTGCCGCTGCAAGCCTGATGCTGGGTGCCTGCTCTAGCAGCAAAACTACTGAAGAAGCTAAAACCCCTAGCGTAAGCGTTGAAGAGGCAATCGCTCAATGTCAACAAGCTTCCGGTGCAAACCAAGACCGCGCCGTGTTCGATGCATGTATGAAAGACAAAGGCTACCAACGCAGCGCCGCTGAAGGCGCAGCCGCAGCCGCTGCTTCTGCACCTGCCGCACAATAAGCACAGCTAGGAATTATTGATGTATCACCCGATCTGTTCGGGGTCATACATCAACAATTTCTCGCCATGCTTGTTCCGCCTGATTCCATTCACTCCCGGAAGGTAGGGCGGGCGTAAACGGAAAGGTCGTCTGAAAACTTTTTTCAGACGACCTTTCCGTTTGTTTTATCCGGCGGATTCGGTTATTACAAGGCGCGGTCGAAATACAGCGGCACGCCTGACGCTTCGCTCATGTGCAGCAGGTAGTCCATAACCTTCTGCGGCCACTCGACACCGCGCACGACGGTCAGGTTGCGCAATATCGGGAACACCAATATGTCTTCCATGCCGATTTCGCCGTTCAAGCCTGCGCCGCCTTCGGCCATCAGCGTTTCCAGTTCCGCCAAATCCCCGTTCAGCCGTTGCACATACTGACCGGTTTTCTCCAAATTGGCGGCGAAGCTGCCGATGCTTTTCTCTTTTTTGTCCGTGAAATATTTTACCGCTTCCGGCGTTTCAAATTCGGGCAGCT
>CAKARM010000320.1:0-2743 GCA_916720585.1 uncultured Neisseria sp. | reverse complement strand
GTGGAACTGCCGCAGGCTTGGGCGGTGGCCGTGCCTGCAGTTGGGGCGAACATACTGTTTTTAATGAAGGAAACATCAGTGGTCAGTGCGGTCGGCATCGCCGAATTGCTGTTCGTTACCAAAGACATCATCGGCATGGACTACAAAACCAACGAAGCCTTGTTCCTGCTGTTTGCCAGCTACCTGATCATCCTTCTGCCCGTTTCGCTTCTGGCGCGCTGGGCAGAAAACCGCGTACGGAGTGCAAAATATGGTGTTTGACTGGCTATTTGAAGGACAAAACGTGGCACGCTTGGGCGAAGGCCTATTGCTGACAGCGCAGATTTCCCTGGCCTCCGTTGCCGCTTCCTGCGTATTGGGTACGCTGTTCGGCTTGGTTTTGCGTTCGCGCAACCGGCCCATCCGCTTTATCGGACGGTTTTATCTCGAAACCATCCGAATCGTGCCGATTTTGGTGTGGCTGTTCGGCCTGTATTTCGGCCTATCCGTCTGGACAGGCATCCACATCGACGGATTTTGGGTCTGCGTCTGGGTATTTACCATGTGGGGCATCGCCGAAATGGGCGATTTGGTCCGCGGCGCATTGGAATCGATTGAAAAACACCAGGTTGAATCAGGCCTGGCACTCGGCTTGAGCCGCGGGCAGGTATTCCGCTACATCGAGCTGCCGCAAAGCATCCGCCGCGTATTGCCCGGTGCCGTCAATCTGTTTACGCGCATGATCAAAACCAGCTCGCTCGCCTCCCTTATCGGCGTCATCGAAGTCGTCAAAGTCGGCCAGCAAATCATCGAAAACTCGCTGCTGACGCAACCCAATGCTTCATTTTGGGTTTACGGCCTGATTTTTATGCTGTATTTCTTCTGTTGCTGGCCTCTGTCACTGCTGGCGGCAAAACTTGAACAAAAATGGGAACACTGACATGGCTTTACTGAGCATCCGCAACCTGTACAAACAATACGGCAACGTAACCGCCATTCAATCCTTAGACTTGGACTTGGAAAAAGGCGAAGTCATCGTACTGCTGGGCCCGTCCGGCTGCGGCAAATCCACCCTCCTGCGCTGCGTAAACGGTTTGGAGCCACACCAAGGCGGCAGCATCGTGATGGACGGTGTCGGCGAATTCGGCAAAGACGTTTCCTGGCAAACCGCCCGGCAAAAAGTCGGCATGGTTTTTCAAAGCTATGAACTGTTTGCCCACATGACCGTCATCGAAAACATCCTCTTAGGCCCGGTGAAAGTACAAAACCGCAACCGTGCCGAAGCAGAGGCACAAGCCGACAAACTGTTGGAACGCGTCGGTTTATCCGACCGCAAAAACGCCTATCCGCGCGAACTCTCCGGCGGACAAAAACAGCGCATCGCCATTGTCCGCGCCCTGTGCCTGAATCCGGAAGTCATCCTGCTGGACGAAATCACCGCCGCACTCGACCCCGAAATGGTGCGCGAAGTCTTGGAAGTGGTTTTAGAACTCGCCCATGAAGGCATGAGCATGCTCATCGTAACCCATGAAATGGGGTTTGCCCGCAAAGTTGCCGATCGCATCGTCTTCATGGACAAAGGCGGCATCATCGAATCGTCCGACCCCGAAACCTTCTTCTCCGCCCCCAAAAGTGAACGCGCCCGCCAATTCTTGGTAGGCATGGACTACTGATTTTATTTTCAGGCCGTCCGAACCCTTTTTCAGACGGCCTCCACTTTCAACCAAACATTTTGAAAAGGAAACACTCATGCAATTGAATGCCAAATTCAAAGCCCTCCTCGCCTCTGCCGCCATCGCCGTCGGCCTGACTGCTTGCGGAGGCGGCTCCGGCGATGCCCAATCTTCACAAAGTAGCGGCGCGGCAACCGTTGCCTCCATCAAAGAAAAAGGCGTCATCCGTATCGGTGTATTCGGCGACAAGCCTCCGTTCGGCTATGTTGACGCCAACGGCAAAAACCAAGGCTTTGACGTTGAAATCGCCAAAGACCTGGCCAAAGACCTGCTCGGCAGCCCTGACAAAGTCGAATTCGTCCTGACCGAGGCCGCAAACCGCGTCGAATACGTCCGTTCCGGCAAAGTCGACCTCATCCTCGCCAACTTCACCAAAACACCCGAACGCGCCGAAGCCGTCGATTTCGCCGACCCTTACATGAAAGTGGCCTTGGGCGTAGTTTCCCCCAAAGACAAGCCGATTACCGACGTTGCGCAATTGAAAGACCAAACCCTTCTGGTCAACAAAGGCACCACCGCCGACGCCTTCTTCACCAAAAGCCATCCTGAAGTCAAACTGCTGAAATTCGACCAAAATACCGAAACCTTCGACGCACTGAAAGACGGCCGCGGCGTAGCACTCGCCCACGACAACGCCCTGCTGTGGGCATGGGCAAAAGAAAACCCGAATTTTGAAGTCGCCATCGGCAACCTCGGCCCTGCCGAATTCATCGCCCCGGCTGTTCAAAAAGGCAACACCGACCTCCTGAACTGGGTCAACGGCGAAATCGCCGCCATGAAAAAAGACGGCCGTCTGAAAGCCGCCTATGAAAAAACCCTCTTGCCCGTGTATGGCGAGAAAGTCAAACCGGAAGAATTGTTGGCGGAATAAACCGACTATTTTCTCGGCAAAAAGTCACTTGGCCGTATTTCAGCTATCCGATTTGTGATTGATTTAAACAAATATCATACCTAACAACAGGCCGTCTGAACATATTATCGATATCTTCAGACGGCCTGTTGTTTAAAAACGAATAACATGATAACCTTTT
>CAKARM010000319.1:0-2745 GCA_916720585.1 uncultured Neisseria sp. | reverse complement strand
CTTTGAGCTAAGGCGAGGCAACGCCGTACTGGTTTAAAGTTAATCCACTATAAATCTAAAAAATGGAGAAATCATGTCAACTTTATCCGATAAAATCATCATGGTAACCGGCGCATCCCAAGGTTTGGGCGAGCAGGTTGCCAAGGCTTATGCGGCGGCTGGCGCGACCGTCATTTTGGTGGCGCGTCATCAAAAGAAGTTGGAAAAAGTTTATGATGCCATTGTCGATGCCGGCTATCCCGAACCCTTTGCCATCTGCTTCGACTTAATGAGCGCGGAAGAAAAGGAATTCGACCAATTCGCCGCAACCATTTCCGAGGCGACCGGCGGACGCTTGGACGGTATCGTACATTGCGCCAGCTATTTCTATGCGCTTTCTCCTTTGGATTTCCAGACCGTATCAGAATGGGTCAATCAATATCGGATCAACACCGTCGCGCCGATGGGTTTGACACGCGCAATGCTGCCTTTGCTCAAAGCATCTTCCGATGCCTCTGTGATTTTTGTCGGAGAGAGCCATGGCGAAGATCCCAAGGCTTATTGGGGCGGATTCGGCGCGTCTAAAGCCGCGTTGAATTATTTGTGCAAAGTCGCTGCTGACGAGTGGGAACGTTTTGACAACCTGCGCGCCAATGTTCTGATTCCGGGTCCGATTAACTCGCCTCAACGCATCAAGTCCCATCCGGGCGAGTCGAAAAGCGAACGTAAAAACTATACCGACGTATTGCCGCAGTTTGTGTGGTGGGCAAGTCAGGAAAGCAAAGGGCGCAGCGGCGAGATTGTGTACCTCTAAGTTTGAACGGTAACGCGGCAAAATCATCATTTGATGAATGCCGCGTTTTGATTTTCAAAACATTATTGTTGTATCAGGCAAGCAATGCAAAAGGTCGTCTGAAAAATTTCAGACGACCTTCTGCTATAAACAGACTGCTAGGGCCGCCAATCCAAGAAGTTACGCAACAGCAACAGACCCGCGTCGTGGCTTTTTTCCGTGTGGAACTGTGTGGCGAACACATTTTCTTTGCCGACGATGCAGGCAAATTCGTTAGGATATTCGCTGGTAGCAAGGACGGTTTCGGGGTCTTCGGGGGCGAAGTAGTAGCTGTGGACGAAGTAAAAGCGCGTTTCTTGTCCGATGTCTTTAAATAGCGGGTGCGGGCGGGTTTGGCGTACTGTGTTCCATCCCATGTGCGGCACTTTCAGACGACCTCCGTGCGCATCGGTTTGGTTGGCGGCGAAGCGTTTGACCCTGCCTTTAAACCAGCCCAGTCCGGCAGTATCACCTTCTTCGCTGTGTTCGAACAATAATTGCGCGCCGACGCAGATGCCGAAAAACGGTTTGTTTTTCAATCCGTCTTCCACCGCCTCGCCCAAACCGCTTTGCCGCAGCGCCGCCATGCAGTCGGGCATCGCGCCCTGACCGGGGAAAATGATTTTGTCGGCAGCAAGGATGTCTTCGGGGCGGTCGGTCAGGTAAATTTCGGCGGCTTTGCCGGACAGGGCTTGCGCGGCCTGTACGGATTTGAGGACGGAATGCAGGTTGCCCATGCCGTAATCGACAATAGCGGTTTTCATGTTTTCTCCTTGGTTTTTGAATAACGGGGCAAGGCGGGGAAGGGCATTGCGATGGTAATGATTTTATAGCAAACCCCGAACGCGGAAAATCGTTGCGTTGAGCGGCGGCCAGGGTGGGATATGTTACAAAGCCAAGTTTGAAAACTTGGCTCTTTATATCGTTTACCGGATGATGGGTCGTCTGAAATAGGGGCAACTGAAAGAAGAAGCCTTATTCAGACGACCTTTTCCATATTACTCAATCTTCACCCGTTTCAGCCTCAAGGCATTACCCAACACCGACACCGAGCTTGCCGCCATTGCCGCGCCTGCGATGACGGGATTTAAGAAGCCGAGTGCGGCGAGCGGGATGCCTAATATGTTGTAGAAGAAGGCGAAAAACAGGTTTTGCTTGATGTTTTTCAACGTCGCCTGCGACACCAGCAGGGCATCGGCGAGCTGGTTGACCGAATGCTGCATCAGCGTGGCGGAGGCGGTGTGTTCGGCAACGTCCGCGCCGCCTTTCATGGCGAAGCTGACGTTGGCGGCGGCGAGGGCAGGCGCGTCGTTGATGCCGTCGCCGACCATTGCCACGGTTTTGCCGGCGGCTTTGAGTTTTTGCACTTCGGCGGCCTTGTCACGCGGACTCATGTTGCCGAAGGCGTGTGCGATGCCCAGTTGTTTGGCGACGTATTCGACCGTGCCTTGGTTGTCGCCGCTCATGATGTAAACGTCGATGCCGTGTTTTTTCAGACGACCTATGGCTTCGGCAGTGTCGGTTTTCAATGCGTCGGCGAGTGCGAATGCGCCGATAGGTTTGTTATCGACCGAGACTGCGACAATGCTTGCAATGTCCCAAATGCCGTCTGAAAACTCGGGCAAGGTCAGTTCGGCAAATTCGGCTTTACCCGCTTTCACCAATCCCACGCTTTCGACTTCGGCGGTAATGCCTGCGCCGACAACAGTTTGCGCGTTTTGTGCGGCGGGAATCTCCAAACCGCGCGCTTGGGCGGCGGAGACGATGGCGCGGGCGAGCGGGTGGGCGGCGTTTTGTTCGACGGCGGCGGCGATGCGGTACAAAGCGTCTTCGTCAAAACCGCTGTCGGAAACGCAATAAACGGCGGCAACCTGCGGCCTGCCTTCGGTCAGCGTGCCGGTTTTGTCCAACACGACGGCATCGACGTGGGCGGC
>CAKARM010000318.1:0-2746 GCA_916720585.1 uncultured Neisseria sp. | reverse complement strand
GCCCGACAGCCCGGCGGGACAGCAGCAAATCAAAGACGGGCTGCCGTTTTTGATGATGTGAACCAGGTAACGTAATTAAAGCGACAAGAGGGATGGTTTGCCATCCCTCTTTTTTTCTGCATCATCAGGTAAAAATCAACCGTGTCATTGATACTTCCGGCTGTTGCCTGAAGACTGGATGGAGCAGTTATTTTGCATACTCAAAGATATCGATAAACGGAAATCTATCTATTCTATTGATAATATTAAATAATCCATTGACTCATTGAATAAAAACGAATACTGCTGGTAACGAAAACAGTATCAACGACGGAAGCATCTACAACGGACCCAGGTACTCTCCGGTCTTTAGGGGAGTGCTGTCGGTCGTTGGTATGCATCATCACCTCTTGCTTAGGTTTTATCTTTCACTGAGTGAAAGAACCAGGTCCTTGCAATCATCTTTCAGCCAAGCAAAGCTGTCTGCCTCAATACCCCTTTTGATTGCGGACTTGGTCTCGGCAATATGCCCATCGGTATGACTTTCTGCATCGGTGCAGATATGCTGTGAGCAAACCTTAAAGTGACTTTAACCCGGCATGCATCCCAGTCGTTGCCGGTGGTGGTACAGATATCGTTTGCACCGATGTGCGGACCTGATTTTGTCAGCCACCGATAAACCAGGTCCGGATAACGCCAGCGATACCTACATCGGCGCACAGGATATTGGAACCTTGTCCGCTCAATCGGTGCTTGATTAGGCTCAACAGATGGGAAAGTGTGCCTGACCAGGTTCTCCGTTTAGTGAGTTTTACTAAGCTCTCGGGCATAAACCTCTTAAAAAAATATCAATTCATTGATATTTAATGTTATTTTTAGTTTATATTAAAAACCATGCTGCGCTCATCATTAACAGAACCTAGTTCCATTACATGAATACACTTGCGGCCATCGTACTTTTTATAGGGATAATCAGCTACGCCAATCCAAAATGACCTGTTATCCACTCAGTGAACCAGGGCTTTTCCAAGTTTCAAACCGCCATATGGTTTGCCGATATTCATCCTACTTTGAGAATGGGCTGAAAAAATTTTAGGGCTTTTTGCTGCTAATATAGTTGGCACCGATATAGGCAATAGATACGTACCTGACATTGTTGCTTATCCCAACGGTAAATCACCCGCCCCGACGCAGTGTGGAACACAATCTGCCGTGGACAATGGATTAACTAAGCCGCTAAAAGGCGAACTTTAACTTTGGAGAAAAAAATGCAAACAGAAAGCCGACTCAGGTTGCCTGAACTACCACATGGTTGGTTACGGTACTACGGCCACTTACTACAAGTCCTAATTACTCATATGGAGGATTGAATATGTTGAACCAAATCCAGTTAAAACGTTACGCCGAGTTGTCAGGCTATACAGAAAAGGCTTTAAGGGACAAAATCAGCACCGGCGTTTGGGTAGAGGGACTCCACTACTACCGTGCACCCGACCGCCACATCTTAATCAACGTAAAAGAGGTAGAAAAATGGCAACGAAACGAATGCCAACCGGCTTAGTTATTCGCGACCGTAGTATCAAAATATGGTTCATGTATCGGGGTAAACGATGTTGGGAAAGCCTGCCGCTCAAGCCCACCACCGCTAACATCCGGCACGCTACTAAACTCCGGGAAGAAGTATGTACCCGAATCGCCATCGGCGTATTCGACTACGCCGAATTCTTCCCCGATTCCAAACGGGCTGAAGAAACGGAGCGCAGCCCCTCCTTCCGTGAGATGGCCGAAGCCTGGCTAGCCACCGTTAACCAGCTATCCCACTCCACACTATCCCGCTATCGCGGCATGCTCAACAGCCACGTCCTGCCTAAAATTGGCGACATGCCGATAGACCGTATCCAGTACAGTACCCTAGCCGGGCTGCTGGCTACCTTAGACTGTAGCGCAAAAACTCGCAATAACGTCGCCACCGTTATTCGGCAGCCGTTTGTTCTTGCGCTCCGCGACGGTAGGATAAAAGACAATCCCGCCCAGCACCTGGCCAACGCCAAAGTGCAGAAAGAGCCGCCTGATCCGTTCACGCTCGAAGAGGCCGAAGCCATCCTGGGCTACCTGAAAAATGAACCTGTGTTTCACAATTACTTCGAGCTGGCCTTTTTTAGCGGTATGCGTACCAGCGAGCTCATCGCTCTCACTTGGCAGGACATCGACTTCCAAAGGCAGTGCGTGCGCGTGAACAAAGCATCCGTGGCTGGCAAGCTGAAAAGCACCAAAACCCACAGCTATCGAGACATCGAGCTCAATAGCCGCGCCTTGGAAGCCTTACATAGGCAATGGCAAAGAACAGGGCTGGCAAGCGGATACGTTTTCATCAATCCAAAAACCGGCAGCCCGTTTGAGAACGACAAAGTACCTTGGAGACCGTGGCAGCACGCTATAAAAATAGCGGGGGTAAGGTACAGGAAACCCTACAACACCCGCCATACATTTGCTACACTCAACCTCATGGCGGGAGCCAACCCCATGTGGGTAGCCCGTCAGATGGGACACAGCACCATGAAAATGCTACTTGAAAACTATTCTCGCTGGATTGACTTGGCCGACAAGCAGCGTGAAAAGTCCAAAATCGAGCAGCTTTTTGGTGGGAAATGTGCCAATGGTGTGCCAAAAAACACAGAAACGGAGATAAGTACAGGATACTTATCGGATATCTTGGTGGAGGCGGGGGGAATCGAACCCCCGTCCGAAAGCTCTCTACAAAACGTTC
>CAKARM010000317.1:0-2758 GCA_916720585.1 uncultured Neisseria sp. | reverse complement strand
TTTGCTATTGGTTTGGTTTGCCATAATTATCGTTCCTTATTTTTAGTCTTCGCCTACCAAGACTGTCGTATCGCTCAGATATTTGTAGGGCGGAACAACCAGGTTGGTCGGTGCAGGAACACCTTTATATACGCGGCCTGCCATGTCGAATTTCGAACCGTGGCAAGGGCAGAAGAAACCGCCTTTCCAGTCTGCACCCAAATCCGCAGGGGCAACGTCGGGACGGTAGGTCGGCGAGCAGCCCAAGTGGGTACAGATACCGATGGCTACAAGGATGTTCGGCTTAATCGAACGGGTCTCGTTTTTAGCATATTCGGGCTGTTGATCCGCATCGGAATTAGGGTCGGCAACCGCGCCGTTCAAACTTTTCAGGTCTTTGAGCTGCTGATCGGTACGGTTAACCACCCAAATCGGTTTACCTTGCCATTCGGCAGTCAACATTTGTCCGGATTCGATTTTACTGACATCGATTTCGACGGCAGCACCTGCGGCCTTGGCTTTTTCCGACGGGAAAAAGCTTGCCACGAAAGGCGTAGCTACGCCCAAAGCCGCCACACCGCCCGCGCCGCACGTAGCCAGCGTCAGAAAGCGGCGGCGACCGCTATTGATTTCTTGATTATCCATTATTCAGTCGTCCTAAAATTTTGGGAATACCGAGCCATTAAACGATGTAATTCTACCTAGTTTACCGTGATACTCAAAGCATTATTTAAATTAAGGTAAATTTTCATGACGATTATCAAGGCTTAAGCGGGATTATCTTCGTCGAAATGACAGACTTCCAACTCAAAATGCTGTGCCACGGCTTCGCTCAGGGCGCGGATGCCGTAACGTTCCGTCGCATGGTGTCCCGCACTGACAAACGCAACGCCTGTTTCATTGGCAAGGTGAAACTGCGATTCCGAGATTTCTCCGGTCAGATAAGCATCGACGCCTTCGTCTATGGTCGTCTGAAAAAATCCTTGCGCACCGCCGGTACACCATGCGATGCGTTTGATTTCGCGAGACATATCGCCGACAGCTACGGGCTGCCGCCCCAACGCTGCAGCAATGTGTTGCAACCATTCAGCTAAAGTCTGCGGCGTTTTCAGACGACCTATATTCAACAGGTTCTGTTCGCCGAACTGCCTTTCGATTTCCCAACCCAACTTATCGGCAAGCTGCGCGTTGTTGCCCAACACAGGGTGTGCATCCAGCGGCAGGTGGTAGCCTGCCATATTGATTTGGTGTTGCAATAATGTTTCGATGCGCACTTTTTTCCAGCCCGTAATCGTTACCGGTTCGCTTTTCCAAAACATCCCGTGGTGCACCAAAAGCATATCCGCGCCCTGCTCCGCAGCAAAATCGACCGCCGCTTTGCTTGCCGTTACCGATGTCGCTATTTTGCCGACCTCCGCCCTGCCCTCGACCTGCAAACCGTTGGGCGCATAGTCTTTGAACATTCCGACCTGCAACACCTCGTCGCACCACGCCAAAATATCGTTGCGTTTCGCCATATCATTCCTTTCAACACATAGCGGATTGAATTTCACAGGACAAAGCGAAACAACGCCATCCCCGCTCCAAGTCAATTCACCGTATTCATACAAAATCGGACCCACATTCTAACCGCAAACCCTGACGCGCCCCAATCCCCACGCCGTTCAACACGCGCCCGCATTTACACCCCAGCATGAAATATTTTAATATTACCTGTTTCAAAAGGTCGTCTGAAAGCGTGAAAACCAATGGATTCCATCATCGAACTGCGCCATCTTAAAACCCTGCTGGCACTCGAAGAAACCGGCAGCGTATCCCTTGCCGCCAAGCGCGTCTTCCTGACCCAATCCGCCCTTTCGCACCAAATCCGCGCGCTTGAAAACTATTACGACACCCCCCTGTTTGAGCGCAAATCCACGCCCTTGCGTTTTACACCCGCCGGCGAACGCCTGTTGCGGCTCGCACGCGAACTCCTCCCGCAAGTTTCCGCCGCCGAGCGCGACCTCGCCCGCATCATCGAAGGCGAAGCAGGCGAATTGCGGCTGGCTGTCGAATGCCACACCTGTTTCGACTGGCTCATGCCCGCGATGGGCGAATTCCGCCCCATGTGGCCGCAAGTCGAATTGGACATCGTTTCCGGCTTTCAAGCAGACCCCGTCGGACTCCTGCTGCAACACCGCGCCGATCTCGCCATCGTATCCGAAGCCGAAAAACAAAACGGCATCAGCTTCCGCCCCCTGTTCGCCTACGAGATGGTCGGCATCTGCGCCCAAGACCACCCGCTTGCCGCCAAAACCGTTTGGGAAGCAGAAGACTTCATCGGCGAAACCCTCATCACCTATCCCGTTCCCGACGAAATGCTCGACCTGCCAAAAAAAATATTGTTACCCAAAGGCATCAACCCACCACGCCGACGCAGCGAACTGACCATCGCCATCATCCAACTCGTCGCCAGCAAACGCGGCATCGCCGCCCTGCCCTACTGGACCGTCATGCCCTATCTCGAAAAAGGCTACGTCGTCCACCGCCAAATCACCGCCAACGGCCTGCAAAGCGAACTCTACGCTGCCACGCGCACCGAAGACGCCGACAAAAGCTATCTCGACAACTTCTGCCAAATCATCCGCGAACGCAGCTTCGCCGACCTCCCCGGCTTGAGCGAACTGAAAATGCACGGACAGGATTAATGTTTTCTTGAAACACGGTGTTATATAGTGGATTAAATTTAAACCAGTACGGCGTTACCTCGCCTTGCCGTACTATCTGTACTGTCTGCGGC
>CAKARM010000316.1:0-2772 GCA_916720585.1 uncultured Neisseria sp. | reverse complement strand
TTGCCCCAATACCTCAAATCAGAGATTTACGCTTCACAAACAATACAGGCTTTCGCCTGCGGCTTTACCTGCACGGCTCAACTCCGTGCGGGTAAACTTTTGTTCCGAGGGAGTGAGTCTCGAAACATCCACTTGCAAGCTGGAAGCTTGCAGTAGGAAACCGGAGTATCAAATCTTACCGGTACGACTGTAATTTGATGTAACGAAATTTACGCGAAAAATTTGGGTTTGCCAAGTGGTTTACATTATTTTTTTATGTAAAATATATATTTATAATATTCCAATATTTATAAAAAATCTAAAATATAATTCTATTAATTTTAAATTTTTATAAATATTAAAATTATATTTTTATAAATTTGGCATTATATTCTTTAATGGGTGGCTGATGCAATTGATTTTTAAAAAATGTTATTTTATAACGCTTTGATTTTAAATTAAATTTAATATGTTAATTAAAATTTTGCATCATATTTATGTTTTACGGGAAATACGCCGGTTTTTTCCTCTGTTGCCCGTTTAATGGGGTTGAATATCCAGTTTATCCAAAGAGTTAATGTGAAAAATTCTCAATTGAAGATTTGTTACTATCGTTGTTAATTTTCGATTTAATAGAAATGATAAAAGCCCGAATATGACGGGCTTTGCTTTTTGTTGTAACTGTATGTAATTCAATAAAATCCCTGTTCGCCTTCGGGACGGGTTTTGAAGCGTTTGTGCAGCCAAAAATACTGCTCGGGATTTTCCCTTGCCCGCGCTTCGATAAAGTCGTTCATGCGTTGGGTGTCGGCTACAACGTCGTCTGAAGGGAAGTTTTCCCATGCCGGATAGAAACGCAGCGTAACGGTGTTGTCGGCATTGCGCGTAGGGATGGCAGGAATGACTTTGGCTTTCGTCATGCCCGCGATGCGGCTTAAACCTGTAATCGTGGCGGTGGGGATGCCGAAGAAGTTGACGAAAATGGAGTCGTTGCGTCCGAAATCCTGGTCGGGCAGATAAAGGAAGGGGGCGTCGCTTTTGCGCAGTTGCTTGATAATCGCGCGCAGGCCTTCGGTGCGGCCGATGAGGAAGACGTTGTTGTAGCGGTGGCGGCCTTTGAGGATTTGTTCGTCCAACGCTTTGTTTTTTTGGTGCGAATACATGCTGGTCAGCGGCACGTCCTGATTGAGTGTGTAAACCGCCATTTCAAATGCGGTGAAATGCGGATAAAGCAGGATGACTTTTTCGCCTGCCGCGAGCACATTATCAAGATGGTGTTTGTCTTGATAATGTACAAACTTGCGCAGCCTGTCGGCAGGCGCATACCAATACAGGCCGTATTCGAGCATCAGCTTCGCCATGTGCTGAAAATGGCGTTTGAGCACGGCTTTTCGTTGGTCTTCGCTCCATTCGGGAAAACATTTTCTGAGGTTGGTTTCGCCGACTTTGCGGCGCGGTTTGACGGCGTAATAGGCGAGGATGCCCACTGCGTCGGCGATTTTGTGTATGGCCTTGAAGGGCAGGAGCTGGATGAGGTAGAGGAGGAAAAAGGCGGCTTTCATGTCGTCTGTTGAGGAATGGGGCGGGAAAAAGGGAATTATAACGGAAAGGTCTGTTTGTCAGGCGGATTGAGATGGGGAAGAGGGAAGGATTGGCGGCGTTTTGGAAACTGGTGTGTTCAAGAGACACAACCTGTCCGCAAGCATGGTTTTAAATTTGCCTGCGGATGGTTGATTTGTTATTTGAAGAAACGGCCACAGCAGGCTTTGAATTTTTTGTGCGAACCGCAGATGCAGTCTTGTTTCATGCCGGGTAAGGGCGTGGTCGGGTCGATGAAATACCAGCGGTTGTCGATTTTGACGAAGGCAGATAATTCATGATGGCACGCTGTTTCCTGACCGTCTTGAAAATAGGCTTTGAATTCGACTTGGGCATGTTGTTTGCCGACATTGGCGTGTTGTATGACTTCCAAACCCAGCCAATGGGTCGTCTGACTCCATGCCAGCATATCGGCTTGATCGAGCAGGTGTTGCTGGGAAGGGACAGTCGTTTCAACGATATAGGCGATATCGTGCAAAACATAGGCGCTGTATCTGGAGCGCATCAGCTGTTCGGCGGTTTGCGGCAGGCTTTCGTGACGGTGGAACGGGGCGCAACAGTCGTTGTAGGTTTGTCCTGAAGAGCAGGGGCAGGTTTGGGGAGCGGTCATTTTGGTTTGGGGCGGGTAGTGTTTGGAAAAGGTTGTGGTTTGGCTGTCGGGGATTCAATCGACTAATTTTTTGCCTAAAATGACAACATCGGCTTGCTGCGTTCCTAAGTCGCATACGGCGGGCAATCGCCCCCATTCCGTAAAGCCGAACTGGTGAAACAGGTGCAGGCTGGGGTAGTTATGTCCGAAGATGACTGCCAATATGTTTTTAATGCCCAAGGACGGCGCGCGTTCGAGCACATTTTGCAGCAGGATTTTGCCCACGCCGATACCGCGCGTGTCATGGCGGACATAGAGGCTGATTTCTGCGCTGATGTGATAGGCATGGCGCGGGTAGTAGTCGCTGAGGCTGCACCATGCCAAAACCGTACCGTCTTTATTTTTCAATACATACAGAGGCCGCTTGCCGCCGTGCGCGTCGAACCATGGTTTGCGTTCGGCAATGCTGACGGGCGTCAGGTCGGCAGTGGATTGGCGGGCGGCTATGGTGCTGTTGTAAATCTCGACAATGTCGGGCAGGTCGGTTTTGGCGGCTTCGGTGATGGTGTATTCGGAGTGGGAGAGTGCCATTTTGGTGGCAAACA
>CAKARM010000315.1:0-2778 GCA_916720585.1 uncultured Neisseria sp. | reverse complement strand
CACTCGGCTTCAGCCCCTTCGTTACCTCCTTGCTGTCAGGGCTCAACTACGGCATAGGCTTCATGCTCATCCATATGCTGCACTGCACCGTCGCCACCAAGCAGCCCGCCATGACCGCCGCCAGCTTCGCCGAACAGGTCGATCTCAACGAAGGTGGCAAAGCGGTGGACAACAAGCTCGCCAAGCTCCTTATCGACGTATGCCGCTCCCAAAGCGTCGCCGTCTTCGGCAACGTTTCCATCGCCATACTCTTGGCGTGCGCCATATCGTTCGGCTATGCCCATCTGCACCAACAGCCCATACTCGATGTCCACACCACCGCCTACCAGTTCAAATCCATAGACATCATCGGCCACCCGACCCTATGGTATGCCGCTATTGCAGGCTTGTGGCTGTTCTGTTCCGGCATCATCGCAGGTTTCTTCGACAACCGCGCCGACTACCTCAACCTGCGCCAACGCCTGCCCTTCAATCCCTTGTTGCGCAAAATCATGCGCCCCAAACCCCGCCGGATCCTCGCCGCCTACATCCACAAACACTACGGCTCGCTGGTCGGCAACTTCATCTTCGGTATGCTCTTGGGCATGACCGGCTACTTCGGACACCTCCTCGGTCTGCCGCTGGACATCCGCCATGTCGCCTTCTCCTCCGCCAACCTCGGCTACGCCGCCGTCAGCGGCAACGTCGGCTTTGGTACATTCATGCTCGGCATTTGCAGCGTCCTCGCCATCGGTTTGGTCAACCTCATCGTCAGCTTCACCCTCGCCCTCTTCGTCGCCCTGCGCTCGCGCGGCACGAAAATCGGCAGCGTCGGCAATTTGTGCAAAAGCTTCTGGCAGCAGATTAAGGCCAACCCGCTGATCTTGTTTTTCCCGGTTACGCCGGTTCAGACCAAAGAGCCGGTTAAAGAACAGGGAGAAAAGCATTAAGGCAAGCCGACAGACGGCGCTTCAGTAATCAACCTCTTTTTCAGACGACCCCGCTATGCCCATCCTCGCTTGGAACACCCCGCCCGCCCCCGCCGAACTTGCCCGCGTGATCGAAGCCCGTCCCGCGCCGCTGCATCTGGTTGCCTGCCTGACCGAAAACCGCATTCCCGATTTTCCTTTGTCCGATGCTCCGACCGAGTTGGAAGGTCGTCTGAAAACCCGCCTCGACCAAGCCGTGAAATGCCTTCAGTTCAACAGCGTAAACTTTCTGGAAAACCTGTTGCCTGGTGTGCATCTCTGGCTTGTCCCGCCACACCGCGCCGACAGCCTGCACGAACATTTCGACCGTATCGAATGGCAGACCGAAGCCATACCGCAAGCTGCCCCCAAGCCCGTCAAACCTTGGTTCAGACGACCTCAATCCACCACCCCGCCCGAACACGCGCTGGTTATCGGCGCGGGCATAGCCGGCGCCGCGACCGCGCGCAAGCTGGCGGAACACGGCGTGCGCGTTACCGTTTTGGAAGCGGGCAAAGCGGCGCAAGGCGGCAGCGGCAACCGCCAAGGGCTGCTCTACGCCAAAATCTCGCCGCACGACACCGAGCAGACCGAACTGCTGCTGGCAGGCTACGGCTACACCCGCCGCCTGCTGCAAGACCTGCTGCCCGATTCCGACGCATGGGGCGGCGACGGCGTGTTGCACCTCAATTTCGACGAAGCCGAACGCAAACGCAATCAGGCATTGGGTTTGCAGCAGCATCACGCCCACCTCTACCGCAGCGTGTCCGCCGACGAAGCCGCGCAAATTGCAGGCATAGACGTCTTTTCAGACGGCCTCTACTGGCCGCAGGGCGTATGGCTGAACCCGCCCGCCGTCGTCCGCGCCTTGCTGAATCACCCGCTGATTGCGTTGCACGAAGACACGCCCTTATCCTCCGCCGAATACGACGGCGCAAACTGGACGGTACACACGCCGTGCGGCAGTTTCAGCACAACCCACATCATCTACTGCATGGGCGCGCACAGCCCGAACGCCGCCGATGCCAACGTCTCCGCCCTGCCGTTCCGCCAAATCCGCGGGCAAACCGGCGTAGCGGCGGCAAGCGGTTTTTCCACACGTCTGCGCTGCGCCTTATCCGGCGAAAGCTACATCAGCCCGAGCTGGCAAGGGCAACACTGCTACGGCGCAACCTTCGTCCTCAACAGCAACGACGACGCTTGGCATCCGCACGAAGAAACCGCCAACCGCGCCGCCCTGCAACAGCTCAACCCGCCATTGGCGCAATCATTGTTTGAGCAAAACCCGCCTTGCTCGGTTTCAGACGACCCCTTTGCACAACCGCAAGGACACGCCGCCCTGCGCTGCGACAGCCCCGACCACCTGCCCGTCGTCGGCGCGCTCGGCGACATCGCTGCCATGCAGACCGCCTACGCCAAACTCGCGTTGGACAAAAACTACCGCCTCGACAACATCCCCTGCCCCTACCTGCCGAACGCCTACATCAACACCGCCCACGGCACGCGCGGACTCGCCACCGCCCCCGTCTGCGCCGCCGCCATTGCCGCCGACATCCTCGGCCTGCCCCAGCCCCTGTCCCAACGCCTGCGCACCGCCCTGCATCCAAACCGTGCCGTCATCCGCGCCATCGTGCGGCAGCAGCCTTTGCTTTGATGCGTAGGAGGTCGTCTGAAAAGCTGCCTGAGCACGCTGTCAATCGACCTCCGTTTCCACTATAATGTCGCATCCCATGCCCATACGGAACAGGCCGTCTTTTTTCAGACGACCTGTTTCTTTTATAGTGGATTAACTTTAAATCAGGACAAGGCGACGAAGCCGCAGGCAGTACAG
>CAKARM010000314.1:0-2800 GCA_916720585.1 uncultured Neisseria sp. | reverse complement strand
AGATAGTACGGCAAGGCGAGGCAACGCCGTACTGGTTTAAAGTTAATCCACTATAAAACAGATAAATGATTTTCAGGTTCATCGGTTGCTGTTCTTTGTTCAGCGGTACACAGTCACCCGCATCATCCTCGTTCAATTCAGCCGCCCATGCTCTTCCAAACAAAGCCGCCCACAAAGCCATTATTTTGGCAATTTTCATAAAATTTTCCGAAGATGAGCCTGTTGTATTTTCTGTTTCAACGGGCGTTAGATTAATCAAACCGTGTGACTATACATAACTGTGTGTACGTGCCAAATCCGTTATCAGAAGGGGATTGTCAACACGCATTTTGTCGATCAGCTCTTGGCAGCGGGCGGTTGAAGGATCTTGCCACAGCCAATCCAGCTCGGATTGGGTCAGACCAACCATCTGCAGAAAATCAACTTTGCCATTCGGTGTGTCAATAGCAGGCAGTTTGGGATCAGGGACAAAAGCAATACCGACCAGAGCAGTTTCAGTATCGCTTCGAATGGGACTGTTGGCAGGGATAAAGTGGTAGGGTTCGAACCATTTTTTACTTTCAAAAACATAACGGCCAAGGTTATTCATCAGGTTGATAGCCCAAAATGGTTCGTGTGGCGTGCCATATTCAGAATCGGGGTCAAGTTTGCAAGGTGTAATACGGAAGGTAAATTCGAAGCCCCACTTGCTGAATTCGGTATCAGCACTTTCCGGAGAAAAGTAAAGCTCGCTCATGCCGTAGGAGATGATGTGGCGGTGTGGTGTTTGTTCTTTGCAATCGTAGATGCTCGTGCCGTCCAGCGGATCTTCCCCGCCCATCCAGTATTTGATGATGCTGCCGTAGTGACGAGGTTCGGTGTCGCCGTAGAGTTTTTCAAGTTCGGCATCGATGGCGTCCCAACCGACGGATTCGTCTTCGGAGAAGGTCTCGCGGTATTCTTGTTCTGTCATGTTTTATCCTTGTGTAACTCAGATTAAAATGGAGCTTAGAAAGCAGATTCAACGTGATTACAGGATGTTGCAAGCACTAGAATAGTCGGTTTTCCAGAGATACGCAGTAATCGAATCGACGCTGGGTAAAAATTTCGCGTGGGATATGCTTGGCATAGGCAAGATTGTAGGTATGCTGAGTGTAATAGGTATCATCAAATCCACAGCTGCGCCCATTGGTGCGAAGCTACGCGGTTTGCCCGTCGGCTAAAACAAAAAGGCGTCTGCGAGGTTTTCTTTCACCGCGTTGATCGGTGAAGTAAACAGTAAGGCGGTTGTCCTGCTGAATCAATCCGAAACCGTTATCCAACTCTGCGGGTAGGGTTTGCATTATGCTGAACTTGGGTTCATAGACTAAAAAAGTGACCGAACCATTGTCGGAATGAGATTCCTGATAATGTTGACTGTGGCAACCATATTCACACTCTAAAACAGTATCAGGCAAGGGCAGTAAACGCGGCAGGCGGTTGCGTATGGTGGCAAATGGCGCAGAGCGGCTGCGTTTTGTCCATTGTACAGAGACGGTTTGGAGAATAAACATGGGCTTTTTGTTTGAAGGGAAACGTGGTGGAGATTGCTGTACTTTCAGGATGGACAAGGCTATCCCGCAAGGCTGCCGTCCAAAATATCCTGTTCGATTGAAGCGGTCAGTGTGATGCTGTGTCCGTCAAAAATCCAACCATCATCATCAAAGTGAAAATCTAAAAGACCCTGCTCCGATAAGGAAATACTGTCCAATTTCATCAGACGGTAAAAGCCGTCTTCGTCTATTTTTCCTGATAAAACCAGTCGCTCGGCAGTTTCTTTGCCAACGTACTCCGCCATGTCAGTAATCAGACTGTCAAAATCAGTTTCATCGTAATCATCGTGTGGCGCAAACCAGTTTTGAGCTTTCGTATAAAAATACTCTTTCAATGCTGTATGAATTGGAATATCCCAACTTTCAACATGGGACACAATATCTTCCAGTATTTGCCATATATGTTCTACATCTGAATGGTCAAAGGCATCACGATAAATTATTGCTGTGATTTTGCGTCTGCCCCATGGTATGCTTCCCGTATAGGCTTCCCAATCTGATTCCCATTTAAATATACCAAACCGGGGATGTTTGAGGCTTTTCGGAATAGTCATAGGGATTCCTCGTCACGGTTATCAAGCCGCCTGAACCAGCTTTATTGCCGTTTTCAGGCGGCACACTACTTAAGCCAACTTCGCTCTAACCAATTCCTGCACCTGTGCGGGATTCGCTTTGCCTTTGCTGGCTTTCATCACTTGTCCCACAATCGCATTCAGGGCTTTTTCGTTGCCGGATTTAAATTGTTCCACGGCTTTGGCGTTGTTTGCCAGCACTTCGTCCACCATGGCTTCAATCGCGCCGGTATCGGTCATTTGCTGCAAGCCGTGTTTTTCAATGATTTCGGCAATGGTGGCTTCGGGTTCCGCCCACATGGCTTCGAAGGCTTTTTTCGCCAATTTGCTGCTTAAAGTACCGTCGGCGATTTTGCCTACCAGCGCGGCGAGGCGCGGGGCGGTAATCGGGCTGTCGGCAAGTTCCATGCCTTCTTTGTTCAGCGCTGCGGCGAGTTCGCCGTTCATCCAGTTGGCCACCAGCTTGCCTTGTCCGCTGGCTTTGGCGGCTTCTTCAAAATAGGCAGCCTGCACGCGGCTGGCGGTGAGCAGGCGCGCATCGTAGTCGGACACGCCGTAATCCGCCACGAAACGCGCCGCCATTTCTTTTGGCAGCTCGGGCATTTCTGCTTTGGCTTTTTGCAACCGGTCGTCTGAAATGATGACGGGCAGCAAATC
>CAKARM010000313.1:0-2810 GCA_916720585.1 uncultured Neisseria sp. | reverse complement strand
TAGAGCAGGATGCTGCCGAGGCTGGCGATGAGTTTGTCCGCAATGTCGCGCGCTTCGCTTTCAGGGTGGCTTTCACGTTCGGGATGAACACAGCCGAGCATGGACACGCCGGTACGCATGACGTCCATCGGATGCGTGTGCGCAGGCAGGCTTTCCAACACTTTAATCACGCGGATAGGCAGGCCGCGCATGGATTTGAGCTTGGCTTTGTAGGCGGCGAGTTCGAATTTGTTGGGCAGGTGGCCGTGAATCAGCAGGTAGGCGACTTCTTCAAACTCGCATTTCTGCGCCAAATCGAGGATGTCGTAACCGCGGTAGCTCAAATCGTTGCCGGTGCGGCCGACGGTACACAGCGCGGTGTTGCCCGCAGCCACGCCGGAGAGGGCGACGGATTTTTTCGGTTTGAAGGTCGGGGTTTCGGTGGTTGCAGTCATGGTATTTCTCCTTTGTGTTTTTATGGGGTTTGGGTTTTCAGACGACCTATTGAAGGTTGAGGGTCGTCTGAAAACGGTTTTTTACTTCTGAAACAATTTATCCAGCTTCTGCTCGAAGTCGTGATAATTCAAATGCTCGTAAAGCTCGGCGCGGGTCTGCATGGTATCGACCACCGCCGCCTGCGTGCCGTCGCGCATAATCGCCTCATAAACATTCAGCGCGGCCTTGCTCGCGGCGCGGAACGACGAGAGCGGATACAGCACCAGCGACACGCCGTTATCCGCCAGCTCGCGCTGCGTATAAAGCGGCGTCGCGCCGAATTCGGTAATGTTTGCCAACACGGGTACTTTCACCGCATCCGCAAACTGCCGGTACATCGCCAAATCCGTCATCGCTTCGGGGAAAATCATGTCCGCGCCCGCTTCCACGCAAGCCTGCGCCCGCTCGATGGCGGCATCTAAACCTTCCACCGCCAGCGCGTCCGTCCGCGCCATAATCACAAAATCCTCATCCACGCGCGCATCCACGGCGGCTTTAATGCGGTCAACCATTTCATCTTTAGAAACAATGGCTTTGTTCGGACGATGCCCGCAACGCTTCTGCGCCACCTGATCTTCGATATGCACCGCCGCCACGCCCGCACGCTCGAAATTGCGAATCGTACGCGCGATATTGAACGCCCCGCCCCAACCGACATCAATGTCCACCAGCAAAGGCGTATCCACATTGTCCGTAATCCGCCGCGCATCAATCAGCACATCTTCCATCGTGGTGATGCCCAAATCCGGGATCCCGCACGAGCAGGCCGCTACGCCGCCGCCCGACAGATACACCGCCTTAAACCCGCTCTGCGTCGCCAGCCGCGCAAAATAAGCGTTCACACAGCCGACCACGGCAAGGGGATTCGACTCCTTCACAGCTTGGCGGAAACGGGTGCCGGCAGAAAGTTGGCTCATGTTAATTCTCCTTTGTAGATTAGATTTTTTTCAGTATCGACTCAACGGCCCAGTTTCCGCGAAACCCGAAACGAACCGTTCAAATAGAAACAATGGTTTCAAAACCGTTTTCAGACGACCTTTCAAAAACCCAAACCCATCAGGTCGTCTGAAAAATCAAAATCAATAAAAACAATCAGTTAACAACTTCAATACAAACAATTCGGCTAAGGCGGAGGTATAAGGAATTTTTAATAATTTTTAAATTCGGAAAGGAAATACAGTTGGAAAGACAGAATTTTCAAAACCCAAACCGTCCGCAGAAATGCAGAAACCCCGATTCGGGCGAAGAGCCGTCAGACCGCCGCGACTGCCCAAAAGCAGACGATGACGGATGCGGCAGAGATAGAAGACGATCTATAACAAGACGGAGAAGTTTGGTACAGATTCATGATAGGGTTCCTTTGTAGTGCAATGTAGTTTTTATAAGTATGGACAAATTTAAAAAATAATTTTCAGGCTGTCAAACACTTTTTCTAAAATATTTTTAAAAAATTCAATCATTAATAAACAATACTTCAGAAACAAAACCACAAACTCCCGCCTCAAAACAACCAAAATCCCCAGCTGACTAAGCTTACACCGCTCCAAACCAATCAGAACGATTTTAAACAATCTACCTCAAAAACAAATATAATTAATTCATTTTTCGGGAATTTTTATTCAAACAAGAAAATAGGTATCCAAACCACCCAAACCGCCCGATTTTTTACCCACTCCCTTTTCAGACGACCAAAACTAAAATAACATCATGATTTACAATTAAAACTATAATATTTAAAAATGTAGTCATATGTAGTTTTAAATATAAAGGTCGTCTGAAAATCGTAACCCTATGATTTCAGACGACCTTGCCCCAGCCGTAGCGTGGGCTCCGCCCACGAAAAAAACAACACTATTTATCGCCCGACTCGGAAACCAAGCCATCAATCCCGTGGGCAAAGCCCACGCTACGATCCGCAGCAGTATCACGCGCCCTATCTATCGCCCCGCCGAACCTACCTGTCAGGAAAAGTTTTTGTATTTAAGGGGAAATTGTTTGCTTATCTCGGACTCATGTTCATCCACCATAAAACACAAAAAGGTCGTCTGAAACCTATAAATACATGTTTCAGACGACCTCACCCAGCCGTAGCGTGGGCTCTGCCCACGAAAAAAACGCCATGTTATCGCCCGACTCGAAAACCAAACAGATGATTCCGTGGGCAAAGCCCACGCTACAATCCGCAGCAGTATCACGCGCCCTACCCGCCGTCGCGGTGGATTTATCCGTCAAGGAAGTTTTTTGTGGTACTCAGTGAGAAAGTTCTTTGCTTCTCTTAGACTCACGTTACTCCACCATAAAAGTTAAAAAGGTCGTCTGAAACCCGTAATCACATG
>CAKARM010000312.1:0-2810 GCA_916720585.1 uncultured Neisseria sp. | reverse complement strand
TCTTTGGAAACGTGCATTTTTTCCATTTTCAGTTGGATGATGCGGCGGTCGAGCTTGTCCATCTGCTCGGGTTTGGTTTCTTTCTCGATTTTGATGCGACTGGCTGCTTCGTCAATCAAATCAATGGCTTTATCGGGCAGGAAGCGGTCGGTGATGTAGCGGTTGGACAATTCTGCCGCCGCCACAATCGCCGGGTCGGTAATTTCCACGCCGTGGTGGATTTCGTAGCGGTCCTGCAAGCCGCGCAGAATCGCAATCGTGTCTTCCACGCTCGGTTCGCCCACCAGCACTTTTTGGAAGCGGCGTTCCAGCGCAGCATCTTTTTCGATGTATTGGCGGTATTCATCCAGCGTGGTCGCGCCGATGCAGTGCAGTTCGCCGCGCGCCAAAGCCGGTTTCAGCATATTGCCCGCGTCCATTGCGCCGTCGGTTTTGCCCGCGCCGACCAAAGTATGGATTTCGTCGATGAAAATCAGGGTGTTGCCGTCGTCTTTCGCCAAGTCGTTCAACACGCCTTTCAAGCGTTCTTCAAATTCGCCGCGGTATTTCGCGCCGGCAATCAATGCCGCCAAATCCAAAACCAGCAAACGTTTATTGCGCAGGGATTCGGGCACTTCGCCGTTGACGATGCGTTGCGCCAAGCCTTCGACGATAGCGGTTTTACCCACGCCCGGTTCACCGATGAGCACAGGGTTGTTTTTGGTGCGGCGTTGCAGCACTTGAATCGCGCGGCGGATTTCGTCGTCGCGGCCGATAACGGGGTCAAGTTTGCCGTCGCGGGCGCGCTGGGTCAGGTCGAGCGTGTATTTTTTCAGCGCATCGCGTTGGTCTTCAGCATTGGCATCGTTCACGTTTTGTCCTCCTCGTACCGCGTCAATCGCGGCATTGATGTTTTGTTCGGTCGCACCGGCTTCTTTCAGGATTTTGCCGGTTGCATCGTTCTGCTGCACCAAGGCGAGCAGGAAAAGTTCGCTGGCGATATAGGCATCACCGCGTTTGGTTGCCGCTTTGTCCATCAGGTTCAACACCGCCTGCAATTCGCGGCTGGGCAGAATATCGCCACCCTGGCCGGACACTTTCGGCAGGCTGTTTAAATGCTGCTGCAAACGCTGTTTCACCTGCGGCACGTTCACGCCCGCATGAGCCAAGAGCGCGGCGGCTCCGCTGTTTTGATCGTCAAGCAGGGCTTTCAGTACGAAGCCCGCTTCCAGATAGCTGCTGTCCGCAGCCAACGCCAAACTCTGAGCTTCTGCAAGGGCTTGTTGGAATTTGGCGGTTAATTTGTCGAATCTCATCTTTTTGGTTTCCTTTGGTTAGAATTTCGTTACACCCAATATAGGCCCAAATGTGGATAACTCAATAGCAAAATTTTATTATGATAGAAAATTTTTAATATCTATATGTTTTATATTGAAATTATTATTATAAAATCTGTGCATAACTTTTATTGTTCAAGTTCATAACAGTTTGCCGACATAAGAAATAAAGACTTTCAAATTAGCAAAAAGGTCGTCTGAAAACATTTTCAGACGACCTTTGGGGCGACCTAAATACTATCTAAACAATCTGTTCGCACAATATCAAAACAAGACAAACCGTTATCAGACTCCGACAAAACGCCTTTTTACCCTTCCATATACCCCCGCTCCCGCATCGAGCAGACTTCTTTCGCCGTAACAATGAAATGATCCAAAAGCGAGACATCAACCAATGCCAAAGCCTGTTTCAGACGACCTGTGAATGCAATGTCGGATTGCGAAGGCGTAGCCGAACCGCCGGGATGATTATGCGCGATAATCAGGCTGTCGGCGTATTCGTCCAATGCGAGCTTGACGATTTCCCTGATATAGACGGTATTTTCTGCCACCGTTCCGCGCGAGAGTTCGCGCATGGCAATCAGCCTGTTTTGGCGGTTGAGCAAAAGCGCGGTGCTGACTTCTATTTTTTCATGCCCTAAATGCAGGCGCAGATAATCGGCAACGGCTTTCGGACTGGAAAGCGTGATGTTCTCCTGTAAATCCTCGCCCAAAATCCGCCTGCCGATTTCTTTGACGACAGCAAACTGGGTAAAACTCGCCAAACCCATGCCCTTGTATGCGGAAAGCGTTTTCGCGTCGGCGCTCATCAGCTTGCCCAAGCTGCCAAACTCGTTCAGCAGATAACGCGCCAAATCCACCGCGCTCATCCCGCGCGTACCTACCCGCAGCAAAATCGCCAGCAACTCAGCATCGCTCAACGCGCCTGCGCCATGCGCCAACAATTTCTCGCGCGGCCGCTCGCCTTCAGGCCACTGCTTGATACTCATGCTTTACCCCTTGCGTGAACATTCACGAAAAAAATCTATTTGAAAATCTGCTTGTTATTACACTTTTTACAACGAAATGCTTATCAAGCAATTAATGTAAATATTTCATATTTTATTATATTTTGAATGAATATTTAAAATATAGGCATAATATTCATATAAATTAATTGCATAAAAACAACGCGCTCAACTTCGCTTGTGAAAGCGATTGCCTTTCCTTATTCACCCGTATGGATTGACCGCAGATTCAATCTGACAGGTTTCAAAATGTCCCGTTTAAATCAAATCCGCGGGAAATCAGCCCCTTCGGGCAATTTCGTATTGCCCCTGCGTGCCATAGGCTAATATAATAGCGAGTTCGGCGGAGGCGGTTTATCCTTGGATTTCCACCCGTTTCCCATCCATGCTGCCCGTGCGCTTCACAAGAGTTTCAGACGACGTTTCGACGTTGCGACTCCCGCCAGCAATCAAACAGCTTTTTATCACCCATTCGAAAATCCGTTTT
>CAKARM010000311.1:0-2817 GCA_916720585.1 uncultured Neisseria sp. | reverse complement strand
AGACAGTACAGATAGTACGGCAAGGCGAGGCAACGCTGTACTGGTTTAAAGTTAAACCACTATTAGGGCATTTAATGATTTCCAAAACGATATAAAACGAACACAAAAAGGCATGAAATTATGGCAGGAAACGGTCAATATCTCGATTGGGCGCGTGAAGT
Source organism: uncultured Neisseria sp. (assembly GCA_916720585.1). Classification (GTDB taxonomy): domain Bacteria; phylum Pseudomonadota; class Gammaproteobacteria; order Burkholderiales; family Neisseriaceae; genus Neisseria. The sequence goes on along the minus strand of CAKARM010000311.1, from coordinate 2,656 downwards.
GTTGCACACTGAAGCGGAAGGCTTGCGCGAAATTGCGGCGGAATTGGACGAAAACTTTGTCCTTGCGGCAGACGCGCTGCTGCACTGCACAGGCAGGGTCGTCATCACAGGCATGGGCAAATCGGGACATATCGGGCGCAAAATAGCGGCGACCATGGCTTCAACCGGCACACCTGCGTTTTTCGTCCATCCTGCGGAAGCGGCACACGGCGATTTGGGCATGATTGTGGACAACGACGTCGTCGTCGCAATTTCCAATTCCGGCGAAAGCGATGAAATCGCCGCCATCATCCCCGCGCTCAAACGTAAAAACATTACCCTCATCTGCATTACAGCCCGCCCCGATTCGACCATGGCGCGCCATGCCGACATCCACATCACGGCGTCAGTTTCCAAAGAAGCCTGCCCGCTGGGACTTGCCCCGACCTCCAGCACGACCGCCGTTATGGCTTTGGGCGATGCATTGGCAGTCGTCCTGCTGCGCGCACGCGCGTTCACGCCCGACGATTTCGCCTTGAGCCACCCCGCGGGCAGCCTCGGCAAACGACTGCTTTTACGCGTTGCGGACATCATGCACCAAGACGACGCGCTGCCCGCCGTCCGACTCGGCACGCCCTTAAAAGAAGCCATCGTCAGCATGAGCGAAAAAGGCTTGGGCATGCTGGCGGTAACGGACGATCAAGGTCGTCTGAAAGGCGTGTTTACCGACGGCGATTTGCGCCGCCTGTTCCAACAGCGCGACCGCTTTGACGGACTGACCGTCGATGAAATCATGCACCCCTCTCCCAAAACCATCCCCGCCGAACGCCTCGCCACCGAAGCCCTGAAAGTCATGCAGGCAAACCATGTGAACGGGCTTTTGGTAACCGACGCCGACGGCGTGCTGACCGGCGCGCTGAATATGCACGATTTACTGATGGCGCGGATTGTGTAAAGGCGGGCTAACCGTTTTCAGACGACCTTTATGTTAGAATAGGTCGTCTGAAACCTAGCAATCCGCAAGGAAACACTATGCAAACCTTAGACCCCGAGCTGCAACAGCGCGCGGCGCATATCAAGCTGCTGATATTGGATGTGGACGGCGTTTTGACCGACGGCCGCATCTTTATCCGCGACGACGGCGAAGAAATCAAATCGTTCCACACCCTGGACGGACACGGCTTGAAGATGCTTCAGGCAAGCGGCGTGCAGACTGCGGTTATCACAGGTCGAGACGCGCCCTCCGTCGGTATCCGCGTCAAACAGTTGGGCATAAATTACTACTTCAAAGGCATTTCGGACAAACGCGCCGCCTATGAAGAATTGCGTGCGAAAGCGGGCGTAGAAGAAGGCGAGTGCGCCTTTGTCGGCGACGACGTGGTCGATTTGCCGGTGATGGTGCGCTGCGGATTGCCGGTTGCCGTTCCCGACGCGCATTGGTTTGCGCTGCAACACGCCGCCTATATTACGAAACACGCGGGCGGCGCGGGCGCGGTGCGCGAAGTGTGCGACTTGATTATGCGCGCGAAAGGTACGCTGGGCGCGGCTTTGAACGAGTACATCAAATGAAAGTAAGATGGCGGTACGGAATCGCATTCCCTTTAGTGCTGGCGGTCGCGCTCGGCGGATTGTCGGCATGGCTGGGGCGCATCAGCGAAATCGACATTGAAGAAGTCAAACTCAACCCCAACCAGCCGCAATACACGATGGACGGCATAGACGGGCGGCGGTTTGACGAACAAGGTCGTCTGAAAGAGCATCTGAGCGCAAAAGGGGCGAAACAGTTTCCCGAAAGCAACGACGTCCATTTCGAGCTGCCGCACCTCGTCTTCTTCCAAGAAGGCAGCCGGCTTTACGACGTCGGCAGCGACGAAGCCGTGTACAACACCCAAACCAAACAACTCCTGTTCAAACACAACGTCGTCCTGACCAAAGCCGCCGATGCCAAGCGGCAGGCGGGCGTCGTCAAAACCGATCTCCTACACGTCGACACCGAATCGCAATACGCCCAAACCGACACGCCCGTTACCTTCCAATACGGCGAATCGAGCGGCAACGCCGAAGGTCTGACGTATGACCACAAAAAAGGTTTGTTGAACTTCCCATCCAGAGTGAAAGCCACGATTTATGATACAAAAAATATGTAAGGCATGTGTTTTAACTGCATTTTTCGCCACCGCCCCAGCCTACGCCCTGCAAAGCGACAGCAAGCAGCCGATACAGATTGAAGCCGACCAAGGCTCGCTCGACCAAAACAACCAAAGTACCACCTTTACCGGCAACGTCATCATCAAACAAGGCACGCTCAACATCCGCGCAGGCAGCGTCAACGTCTCCCGCAACGACAAAGGCGAACAGTTTATGAAAGCCAGCGGCTCGCCCGTCCGCTTCAGCCAGACGCTCGACGACAACAAAGGCACGGTTAACGGACAAGCCAACAACGTAACCTACTCCTCCGCCATTAACCTCGTTACCCTGACCGGCAACGCCAAAGTCCAACGTGGCGGCGATGTAGCCGAAGGCGCAGTCATCACCTACAACACCAAAACCGAAGTCTATACCATCAACGGCAGCTCGAAATCAGGCGCCAAATCCGCCGCCAAATCCGGCAGGGTTAGCGTCGTCATCCAGCCGTCCAGCACCCAAAAAAACAAATAACCAATATCTGACAACACAA
>CAKARM010000310.1:0-2869 GCA_916720585.1 uncultured Neisseria sp. | reverse complement strand
ACATGGGTTTCAGACGACCTTTTATCTTTCCCGTCCGCTTTTCAGACGACCTCACAGCAAAAACATCGTTGCCAGCCCCAAGAAAATCAGAAAACCGCCGGAATCCGTTACCGCCGTAATCAGTACCGAGCTGCCCAAAGCAGGGTCGCGGCCGGATTTTTCCATGATGACGGGGATAAGTACGCCGACCGAGGCGGCGAGCAAGAGGTTCAGTGTCATCGCGGCGACCATCACCAAGCCGATGCCGATGCTGCCGTACAGCAGCCATGACACCACGCCCATGACCGTTCCCCAAATGATGCCGTTGACCAAGGCGACACTGACTTCTTTTTTCAACAAACGTCCTGCCTGCATTCCCGTCAACTGCCCCATCGCCATCGCGCGGACAATCATGGTGATGGTTTGGTTGCCGGAGTTGCCGCCGATGCCGGCGACGATGGGCATCAGCGCGGCGAGTGCGACGATTTTCTCGATACTGCCTTCAAACGCGCCGATAACGCGGCTGGCGAGAAAGGCGGTACAGAGGTTGACGGCAAGCCACATCCAGCGGTTTTTCACCGAATCCCAGACAGGCGCAAACAAATCTTCTTCTTCCTGCAAACCCGCCATGTTCAACATATCCGCTTCCGATTCTTCGCGGATAACGTCCACCATCTCGTCGATAGTAATCCTGCCGATGAGCTTTTTGTTTTCATCGACCACGGGCGCGGTCACCAAGTCATAACGTTCAAACGCCTGCGCCGCTTCTTCCACATCGTCTTCGGGACGGAAGCGCACGACTTCGGTCGCCATCACGTCCGCCACCAAGTCTTCGGGATCGGCGACCAAAAGTTTGCGGATGGGCAGCACGCCTTGCAGGATGTCGTTTTCATCGACCACGAAAATCTTGTCGGTATGGTCGGGCAGGCTCTCGAAACGGCGCAGGTAACGCAGCACCACTTCGCAGGCAACGTCGGCGCGGATGCTGACCAATTCGAAGTCCATAATCGCACCGACTTGGTTGTCTTCATACGACATCGCCGCCTTGACTTGGGCGCGCTCTTCCTCATCGCGCGTCTGCAAGGCTTCATAGACCACTTGGTGCGGCAAATCGCCCGCCAGCTCCGCCAGCTCGTCTGCGTCCAAGTCATCGACTGCCGCCAACAGCTCGTCTTTGTCCATCGACTCGATCAGCGTTTCGCGCACCGCGTCGGAGACTTCCAGCAACACTTCGCCGTCGTCTTCAGGCGTGACCAACAGCCAGACAATATTACGCTCGCGCGGCGGCAACGATTCCAACACCGCCGCCACGTCGGCAGGGTGCAGCTCGTTCAAAAGGACGGTCAGCTCGGTAAATTTGTCGCGCAACGCCTCGTCCTCAATCGGCACGCCTTCCTCAATCTGCGGGAAGGCGGGCGAGAGGATTTCGCACAGCGCGTGGATACGGTCGAAATCGGCGGAAACGCGCTCTACGTCGCTTTCGATACCGTCGTTTTCAAGATTCGGAGGGGTTTGTTCGATGCTCATAAATGCTCCGCCCGCCGGATGCGGGAGGGCATTTCGGCGGGATGGTTATCGTGTATTTCGGGATAAACCGGAAGGGAAGTTCAGTAAAAACGAACTGGGAAGGTCCATAATAAAAGCCTGCTGATTCAGGCGTCGTGTTGGAAACGGAGCGTATTTTACCGCGTTTCGAGGCGGTTTACTATTTTTAACTGAAAAGGTCGTCTGAAATTTATAAATTTCAGACGACCTTTCAACACCTTATTAAGGTAAAACACCTAATTTTTCAAGAATTTCAACTTTTTTAAGATCTAACGCACTTAGTTTCTCGATCAGTTTATTATATTTCTCTTCCGACTCCATTATTTCTTTGGGAAACTCGTTGGTTAATTGGCTAAATAACAATTTCCCGTCATCATCAAAATATTCTTCCTCTCCACCAAAAACGGATCCATGAACTTGAATCATTTTCTTACCATTAGGATAAAAAAACGTAGTGAGTACATTTTCCTCTTTAAGATCGGTTTCAATCGTCATGACCAGTGTGCCATCCACATAATTGCCATAGACAACTTCATTGCGCGCAACATTTTTTTGCTTGAAATTGTATAGTTTCCCATCTTCTGAGTATGAAGTTACGACACCGTCTACAGCTTCTGAAGAATTAAAGTTTTTCTCATTTTTAACCGAGATCACAGCTGGGTCAATTTGTTTAGTTCCACTATCCTGATAAAAATCCTGAATCACTAAGTTTCCATCAGAGGTCTTACCCAAAATCTCGCGATAAAAACCTCCTTTAGCAGGACGTTTTGCCAGTTTGAATTTGGGCGTAAAGTAATAGACTTTCTTCTCTTGTAACGGAACATCAATTAGTTTGGATGTTTTAGCGACGGAATATTTTTCCCAATCTTGTGCACTGGCAGGAATAGGAAGCGCAGTTTTGCCTGTTTTGTATACGCTAGTTTGATGATGCGATGCAAAACTTTCCGCCGAATTATCCTTAATTGCCGAGCAGGCACTCAATGCGCCTGCAACAAATAAAACAATCAATAATTTTTTCATAAAATTCCTTTTAAAAAAACATCATCTGAATACTGGCAGCGTGAATAACTATAAAAGATGGAAGGCTATCTAAAAATTTTTCTAAGCAATTTTACCATAAATAATGTTATTTCCATATTTTGTATTGTCTATTTTGCAAAAGTCTCAGCTTTCCAGAAAACACTTCTATGATCCAATCCCAATGGATCAATCCATAAAGTCGGGTTGACAACATAGGCATACAAATTTCCCCCGCCTTTCAACCAAATCGGATCTTGACTTACAAACCGCCCGATTTCAGGGTCGTAATAGCGGAAACGGTTGTAGTGCAGCCCGCTTTCTTCGT
>CAKARM010000309.1:0-2875 GCA_916720585.1 uncultured Neisseria sp. | reverse complement strand
GTACTGTCTGCGGCTTCGTCGCCTTGTCCTGATTTAAAGTTAATCCACTATAAAGAAGCGGTTTGCATGGGGAAGATTGTGTTACGGATGATGGGGAAAGGGGTCGTCTGAAAAGCCAGATTTTGGGTTTCAGACGACGTTTTTATTTGTTTTTTAAAGATGATAGATTGGGCGGTAGTTTTTCGTAGGCAAAGCCCACGCTACGGGAGGGTTGTGGATGGAACGTGTGGTTTGTTTGAATACATGAAGAAAGGTCGTCTGAAAACGGGAAGTCCATTTTCAGACGACGTTTTTTATTTGTTTTTTTAAAGACAGGTTGGGCGGTGTTTTTCGTGGGCAAAGCCCACGCTACGGGAGGGTTGTGGATGGAACGCGTGGTTTGTTTGAATACATGAAGAAAGGTCGTCTGAAAACGGGAAATCTGTTTTCAGACGACCTTGGTTACCACCTGTTTAACAAAAACTTATTCTGCCAATTCGGTTTGCTGGTGCGACATGAGTTCTTGTCCGACATCGGTCAGGAGGTTGAGGTAACGCTCGTACTGCTTGAGGATGTCGGCGATGAGTTCGCGGCGGTTCATGTATTGCACGTCGTAGCCGCTGCGGCCGTCGAAGAAGTAGGTGTAGGGCTCGTAGGTGACGTTGTGGCGGATGTGCGGGAGGTGGCCGTCTTTGATAAGCTGTTCGGACACTTCGCGCTTGATGGTTTTAATGCCGTACATGAAGTCGCGCAGGGACTCTTTGTGGATGGTGAATTCGACGGCAGGCTCTTCGCGGTCGAAGTGGGTTTGGATGTCGACGCTCAGGCTGTATTTGTCGGACAGCTCCTCGCTCAGTTCGCGCATGGCGGGCAGGGCGGTGGTTTTGAGGAATTTGAGGATGTCTTGTTCCTGTGTTTGGTTCAGCATGCGTTCGAGCCTGTCCTGCCAATTGTCGCCGCTCCAATAGACACTGGAGGGGGTGACGGCGGTCGTGAAGTATTTGTGGTCGGCGTTTAATCCGCGCCAGAGGCTGAAACACATGATCAGCATGAGCAGGGCGAAAGGCAGGGCGACGATGAGGGTCATGGTTTGCAGGGTGGGCAGTCCGCCGAAGCGCAAAAGGACGATGGCGGCGGCGGACATCAACAGCCCCCACATCACTGCCTGCCAGCGCGGAGCGGCCACGCTTTTGTCGCGGGAGGCGATGTTGTTGAGGACGTAAATGCCGGAGTCGGCGGAGGTGATGAAGAAGAGGGCGATCACCATGAGGCTGACAAGCCCTGTGAGGGTCGGCAGGGGGAGGTATTCGAGGAAGCGGAAGAGGAGTTTTTCGGGCGTGCCGGTCAATTCGCCCAATGCGCCTGCTGCGGTGTGGTCGTTAATCCAGATGGCGGTATCGCCGAAGATGGTGAACCAGATGACGCAGAACAGGGAGGGAACCGCCAAAACGCCGAAAATGAATTCGCGTATGGTGCGTCCGCGCGAGATGCGGGCGATGAAGAGTCCGACGAAAGGCGCCCAAGAACACCACCATGCCCAGTATAAGATGGTCCAGCCGCCGAACCATTCGGTATGGTTTTGTTCGTAGCTGTATGTTTTGAAACTGAGTTGTACGAGGTTGCTCAGGTAAGTGCCGAGGTTGTCGTTGAAGGCGGAGAGCAGGTGGAGGGTCGGGCCGGTGGCGAGGACGAAAACCATCAGTACAAAAGCAAGGGTCAAGTTCATCTCGCTCAACATTTTGACGCCTTTGCCTATGCCGGAGGCGGCGGAGGCGACTGCCAAACCCATGACGGCGAAAATCACGATGGTTTGTACGGAAAAGGTGTTTTCGCTTATCCAGCCGATTTGTGCCAAACCCGCCCCCAACTGCGCCGCGCCGAAACCAAGCGTGGTAATGATGCCGAATAGGGTGGCGACCAGCGCGAGTATGTCGATGATGTCGCCTACCTTACCGTCGATTTTCTCTTTCAACAGCGGATAAAAGCAGGAACGCAGGGAAAGCGGGAGTTTGTAGCGGAAGGCGAAATAGGCGAGCGCCAACGCCATGGCGGCGTAAACCGACCAGGCATGTACGCCCCAGTGGAAGAGGGTGTGGAGCAACGCATCCTGCTGCCTTGCGCCGCTGCCGCCTTCGGTGATGGGGGACAGATAATGGGTGAGCGGTTCGGCGACACCGAAAAACATCAACCCGACCCCCATACCCGCCGCGAACAGCATGGCGAGCCAAGACCAAAAGCTAAATTCAGGCTCTTCTTCGTTGCTGCCCAGCTTGATGTTGCCGAAGCTGCTGACCGAAAGTGCGAGCAGGAAGAAGAAGAAGGCTGAAAACGCCAAGATGTAAAACCAACTGAAGTTTTTGAAAATGCCCGTTTTGGCGGCATTGAGGACGGTTTCTGCCTGCTGCGGAATCAAAAGCGCGATGCCGATGACCAGCAGCACGAAGGACAGCGTAACGGAAACGACGAAGGGATTGAACGAAGAGCGGTTGCGTAAGAAATGAAATAAAGACAAACCTTGACCTCCTTTGGGATGGTGAGGCAGGCGGATACGGGCGCAAGGCTGTATATGGTTGATTAACAAAAACTAGGAATAAAACATGATCTGTCGGACAGGGTCCGAGACTTTCCCGATTTTTGGTAATCCACTATAAAACGCAGACAAAAAACGAATGGCGTTTAAACCGTCCTGCCGGATGAAAAACAAGGGAAAAAGAGAGTAAAAACGCACAGATGAATGAGCCGTAATGAGGGCCGGGTGAGACAAAATGGATGATGATTATTTCTTTGTTTAAAGGAATAATAACAAAATCAGGGGATTGTTTCAAATTGGGAAAGATTTGTGTGTATAGTGGATTAACTTTAAACCAGTACGGCGTTGCCTCGCCTTAGCTCAAAG
>CAKARM010000308.1:0-2875 GCA_916720585.1 uncultured Neisseria sp. | reverse complement strand
ATCTGTACTGTCTGCGGCTTCGTCGCCTTGTCCTGATTTAAAGTTAATCCACTACAACAAGGTCGTCTGAAAACAGACAGGAGTAGTTCGGGCAAAATTCAGACCGGCTTTCGCACTAAAAAATCGTGCTAACGATACCATTTACTATAAAAATAAACAATATTTGCACAAATAATAACCATTCTTATACACCTCGTCTGAAAACACTTTCCCCATACCCAAAACGCCCCGACAGCCTTTTCAGACGACCTCCCGCCCTACCAACCGCCCGCCCATCCCGCACCACTGCCCCGCCCGTCCGAAACGCGCTATACTTCCCAATTAACTGTCCGACCCACCCGCTTCAGGAGAACACCATGCCCGAACAAAACCGCATCCTCTGCCGCGAACTGAGTCTGCTCGCTTTCAATCGCCGCGTTTTGGCGCAGGCGCAGGATGAAAACGTGCCGCTTTTGGAACGTTTGCGGTTTTTGTGCATCGTCTCTTCCAATCTCGACGAATTTTTCGAGGTACGCATGGCATGGCTCAAACGTGCGCAAAAAATGAATCCGCACGAGCGTTTGGACAACGGCACCACGCCGTCCGAAACCATCGCCGCCGTCGCCGCCGAAGCGCACGCGCTGATACAGGAGCAATACCGCCTATTCAACGAAGTCTTGCAGCCCGAACTAGGCAAACAAGGCATCCATTTCTACCGCCGCCGCAACTGGACGGCAGGGCAGCAGAAATGGATCGAGCAGTATTTCGATGCCGAACTGCTGCCCATCCTTACCCCCATCGGACTCGACCCGTCGCACCCCTTCCCGCGCCCGCTGAACAAATCGCTCAACTTCGCCGTCGAACTTGAAGGTACGGACGCATTCGGCCGCCCCTCCGGCATGGCGATTGTACAAGCCCCGCGCATCCTGCCGCGCGTCGTCCCCCTACCCGCCGAATTGTGCGACGGCGGCAGCGGCTTCGTCTTCCTTTCCTCCATCCTGCACGCCCACGTCGGCAAACTCTTCCCCGGCATGACGGTCAAAGGCTGCCACCAGTTCCGCCTCACCCGCGACAGCGATCTGACCGTCGATGAAGAAGACCTTAAAAACCTGCGCGCCGCGATTCAAAACGAATTGCACGACCGCGAATACGGCGACGGCGTGCGCCTCGAAGTCGCCGACACCTGCCCGCCCCACATCCACGACTTCCTGCTCGCCCAGTTTAAACTCACCCCCGCCGAGCTTTACCAAGTCAAAGGCCCGGTCAACCTCGTACGCCTTAATGCCGTGCCCGATTTGGTTGACCGTCCCGATCTCAAGTTTCCCGCACGCGGGGCAGGTCGTCTGAAAGCATTGCGCAAGAACGGTTCGATTTTCAAACTGGCGAAACAGTCGCCCATCCTGCTGCATCATCCGTATCAGTCCTTCGACCCCGTCGTCCACATGATACGCGAAGCCGCCGCCGACCCCGCCGTCCTTGCCGTCAAAATGACCATCTACCGTACCGGCAGCAATTCCGAACTCGTCCGCGCCCTGATGAAAGCCGCCCTTGCCGGCAAACAAGTGACCGTCGTCGTCGAACTCATGGCGCGTTTTGACGAAGCCAACAACGTCAACTGGGCGCAACAGCTTGAAAATGCAGGCGCACACGTCGTTTACGGCGTCTTCGGCTACAAAATCCACGCCAAAATGGCACTCGTCATCCGCCGCGAAAACGGCGCGCTCAAACGCTATGCCCACCTCGGCACCGGCAACTACCACCAAGGCACATCGCGCATTTACACCGACTTCGGCATCATCACCGCCGACGACCAAATCACCGCCGACGTAAATACCATCTTTATGGAAATCACAGGCTTAGGTAAACCGGGTCGTCTGAACAAGCTCTACCAAAGCCCGTTTACCCTGCACAAAATGGTCATCGACCGCATCGAGCGCGAAATCCAACACGCCAAAGCAGGCAAACCCGCCTGCATCCGCGCCAAAATGAATTCATTGATCGAGCCGAGCGTCATCGACGCCCTCTACCGCGCCAGCAGCGCAGGCGTGCAAATCGACCTCATCGTGCGCGGCATGTGTACCCTGCGCCCCGGTGTCAAAGGCCTGTCCGAAAACATCCGCGTCCGCTCCATTATCGGCAGACAGCTCGAACACTCGCGCGTGTACTGCTTCCACAACAACGGCGCGGACGACACCTTCATCTCCAGCGCCGACTGGATGGGGCGCAACTTCTTCCGCCGCATCGAAGTCGCCACCCCCATCACCACGCCCGAACTCAAAGCCCGCGTCATCCACGAAGGCATCGAAATGGCATTGCAAGACAATACCCGCGCATGGCTGATGCAGCCCGACGGCAGCTATATCCGCGCCCAACTCGAAAACGGCGAACCCGCATTCAGCCTGCAAGAAAGCTTGTGGGAAATGTACGGCAGATAAAGCGCGGCAACACAAAAGGTCGTCTGAAACCGGTTTTCAGACGACCTTTTGACTTAAGGCGATACAGGGCTTGCTATTGAATGACGGGATGAAACGAAAACGCTCACTCCGGATCATCTGTAAACGCATTCGCCCGAAAAATCGGTACAAACGTCAACAGATAAAGCACGAATACGGCGGCGGTCAGAATCGCGGGAACGGTGATGAAGAATATCGGATTCACGTTCATTAAAACAGCGCGCGAGACGGCTGCGGCGAAGAGGATGGGGACGGCGATGCGGCAGAGTTTGGGGTAGTCGAGTTTGATAAAACCGCTGTGCCACAGTCCGGCAGTCAGCCATACCATCATCACGCCGCCCATCATGCCGCCGAGGGTAATCAGGTGCAGGGGCGCGGAGGTAGGCAGGTTTTGCAGTTTCGCCGCGCCTGTCCACAGATAGCCTGCGGCGGCAAAGAGCTGG
>CAKARM010000307.1:0-2902 GCA_916720585.1 uncultured Neisseria sp. | reverse complement strand
TGACCCAACAGCCTATTACCGTTAAAGAAGCAGTTTCTGTCTTGCAAGGCAATGACCCGCAAAGCTATCCGGGCGGCAAAGAACGTTTGATGCTCGATATCAGGGTAAGTGCCGATACCGGCAAACCGGAATTGATTGCCTTAATCCAGGCATTAGACCATCTGAAAGATATTCAAAACACTTTCTCGACCCAGCTGCAAGACGAACACTCACTCAATTTTGAAGTGATTCAAAAACCGCTCACCCTGATCCACAAAGCCATCAATTACAACGATGGAAGTACCCCGCAGCTGCAACAGGCTGAACAAACAGAACAACCCGCTGAAACGCCCGTTTCGACCGTTGCTCAAGAGCAATCGACCCTTCAAGAAGCGGATGCATGGCGTCGTCTGAATATCAAAAATCGGGCTGATGTCGATTTGGCTTTGGAAAAAATCTGCGTCTACTTTGAAACGCTGGAACCCAGCCACCCTGCCCCGTTATTTATCCGAAGGGTACAGCGGCAAATGAATATGAACTTCTACGACATCATGAAAGATATCAGTCCTGAAAGCATTGCCAATCTGGAAGTTTTGATCGGGAAGCAGGACGAAGAAACGGGAACTTCCAACGAATAAGCTAGTCTATCCGCAATATTTAAAGTTCGTTTAAATAAACAACTTTTATCATTTAAAGGTCATTGAATATGTCACGAAACAAATCATCCGGACAAAAATTTATTGCCCGCAACCGGGCGCCTCGCGTACAGATTGAGTACGATGTAGAACTTTACGGTTCTGAGAAAAAAATTGAGCTTCCATTCGTTATGGGTGTGATGGCAGATTTGGTCGGGAAACCCGTAGAGCCGCTACCTGAATTGGCCGAACGTAAATTTTTGGAAATTGATGTAGATAATTTCGATGAACGCATGAAAGCCCTCAAACCGCGTGTTGCATTTAATGTCAAAAACACGCTTACCGGGGAAGGCAACTTGAATGTAGAGCTTGAATTGGAAAGTATGGATGATTTCTCTCCGGCAGCAATAGCAAAAAAAGTAGGTCCTTTAAACGAACTCCTACAAGCGCGTACAGAGCTTGCCAACCTGCTTTCATATATGGATGGTAAGAGCGGTGCTGAAGAATTAATCGGAAAAGTCTTGGGAGACAGTGAGCTGCTGAAAAGCCTTGCAGCCGCACCTAAAGCAACAACCAAAGACGAGCAGTAATTTCAGATGAAATCAATAAAGTGAGCGTGAATCATGACTGAAAAGCAATTAGACATCCAAGGGGACGGCGGCGCGAAAAGTGTGTTTGCCGCAAATGAATTTGAACAGCTGCTGCAAAAAGAATTCAAACCCAAAACTGAAGAAGCCAAAAGTGCTGTCAATAATGCCGTAGCGACACTGGCACAGCAAGCTTTGCAAAACGCCATTACTATTTCAGACGACACTTATCAAACCATCGAAGCGATTATTGCAGAGATCGACAGAAAACTTTCCGAACAGATCAATTTGATTCTGCATCATGAAGATTTCCAAAAGCTGGAAGGCGAATGGCGCGGCCTGCATCATTTGGTTACCAATACCGAAACCGATACTTTGTTGAAAATCAAAGTATTGCCCATCTCCAAAAAAGAAGTTGCCCGCAATTTAAAACGCTTCAAAGGCACCGCTTGGGACCAAAGCCCCCTATTCAAACGCATTTATGAAGAAGAATACGGCCAGTTTGGTGGTGAGCCTTTCGGCTGTTTGATTGGCGACTACTATTTTGATCACTCTGCACCCGATGTGGAAATGCTCAATAGTCTTGAAAAAATTGCCGCCGCCGCACACTGTCCGTTCATCGCCGGCGCATCCCCCAAACTGATGCAGATGGAATCTTGGCAAGAGTTGGCCAATCCTCGTGATTTGAGCAAAATTTTCCAAAATGCCGAATATGCCCCATGGCGCAGTCTGCGTGATTCCGAAGATTCGCGTTATATCGGTTTGGCCCTGCCACGTTTCTTATCCCGTCTGCCTTACGGTGCCACAACGAACCCTGTCGATGAGTTTGACTTCGAAGAAGAAACTGAAGGCGCGGATCACAACAAATACACATGGGCCAATGCGGCTTATGCAATGGCGGTAAATATTAACCGTTCATTCAAATATTATGGTTGGTGTACCTCAATCCGCGGCGTGGAATCCGGCGGTATCGTTGAAAACCTTCCCTGCCACACATTCCCGACGGATGACGGAGGCGTGGATATGAAATGCCCAACCGAAATCGCCATCAGCGACCGCCGCGAGGCCGAATTGGCAGCATTGGGATTCATGCCGTTGATTCACCGTAAAAATACCGACTTGGCCGCGTTTATTGGTGCTCAATCGCTACATAAACCGTCTGAATATTATGATCCTGATGCTACCGCTAACGCCCGTTTGTCTGCGCGTCTGCCTTACCTGTTTGCGTGCTGTCGTTTCGCGCACTATCTGAAATGTATCGTACGCGACAAAGTTGGTTCGTTCCGCGAGCGTGAAGACATGGAACGCTGGTTAAACGAATGGATTATGAATTATGTAGATGGAGACCCGATTAACTCCACTCAAGAAACAAAAGCCCGTAAACCGTTGGCCGCTGCTGAAGTGGTTGTGGAAGAAGTTGAAGACAATCCCGGATATTACACTTCCAAATTCTTCCTGCGTCCGCACTACCAACTCGAAGGCCTTACCGTTTCATTGCGCTTGGTTTCCAAACTGCCTTCGGCTAAACAGGAATAGTCGGGTTTGGTTTATTTAGGTGGGCATGCTCATGCCCTGTTGTTAAATCCCTTAATTTTTTTAACCTTTTAACAAGGAGAGTAAAAACATGGCTATTGATATGTTCATGAAAGTTGAAGGTGTTAACGGCGAATCAAAAGATTCCAACCACAAAGACTGGACCAA
>CAKARM010000306.1:0-2944 GCA_916720585.1 uncultured Neisseria sp. | reverse complement strand
ACATTTATTGTTTTAATCATCCAGCGCATCTTCATCCAAGGATTTCAACCATTTTAATTTTTCGCCAATTTTGATTTCCAATCCGCGAGGGACGGGTTGATAGAAATCGGGTTCGTCCAGATCGTCGGGCATATAGCTTTCGCCGGCGGCGTAGGCGTTAGGCTCGTCATGGGCATAGCGGTATTCGCGTCCGTAGCCCAATTCTTTCATCAACTTGGTCGGCGCATTGCGCAGGTGGACAGGCACTTCGTCGCTGGCATTTTCTTTGACGAAACGGCGCATTTGGTTGTATGCCTTGTAGCCCGCGTTGGATTTTGCGGCGGCGGCAAGGTAAAGCACGGCTTGCGCCAGCGCGAGTTCGCCTTCGGGCGAGCCTAAGCGTTCGAAGGTGGCGGCGGCATCGTTGGCGATTTGGAAGGCGCGCGGGTCGGCAAGCCCGATGTCCTCCCATGCCATGCGCACGATGCGGCGGGCAAGGTAACGCGGGTCGGTACCGCCGTCGAGCATACGGCAAAACCAATACAGCGCGGCATTCGGATGCGAACCGCGCACGGATTTGTGCAGGGCGGAGATTTGGTTGTAGAAACTCTCGCCGCCTTTGTCGAAACGGCGGATTTGCGCTCCGAGACTGTCGGCAAGAAATTCGGCGGTTAAGGTTTTCAGACGGCGCGTGTCGGCAGCGCGTAAAAGTTGTTCCAATAAATTCAACAATCTGCGCGCATCGCCGTCGGCGGTATTGACAAGCAGCTCCTGCGCATCGGCTTCAATCGTGAAATCTCGGTATTCGGGCAAGGCCAATACTTTGGCAATCAGTTTCTTGAGGTCGTCTGAAGACAAGGATTGCAAAACATACACCTGCGCGCGGCTCAATAGCGCAGGATTGACTTCGAACGACGGGTTTTCCGTAGTCGCACCGATAAAGGTCAGCAAACCGCTTTCGACATGCGGCAAAAACGCGTCCTGCTGCGCCTTGTTGAAGCGGTGGACTTCATCGACAAACAAAATCGTCGCGCGTCCCTGCTGCAAGGCGATTTCGGCCTTGTCGATCGCCTCGCGTATGTCTTTCACGCCGGAGAACACGGCGGAAACGGGCAGAAACTGGGCATTGAAACTCTGCGCCAAAATCCGCGCCAATGTCGTCTTGCCCACCCCCGGCGGCCCCCACAGCAACATAGAATGCGGCTTCCCGCCTTCCACCGCTACACGCAGCGGCTTGCCTTCGCAGATTAAATGCTGCTGCCCGATAACATCATCAAGCGTATGCGGGCGCAGGCGTTCGGCAAGCGGCGCATCGGGTTGGCGGGTAAAAAGGTCGGACATGGCGGTTTCCGTGAAAAGGGTTTTCAGACGACGTGGATTATAGCAGGTCGTCTGAAAGGAGGATTAACGTTCTTTGGGCGTAATATCAATATAATTTTCATTCAAAATTTGTAGTGATTTCCCACTGATAACGATACATTCTGTTGCTAATTTTGCGGCTTCCTTTTTTCCTTTGTTGTTTTCAGCAGTCGGTGGGCAGAAGACCTTAGTGTCGCCTAAGTTCCAAGCCATGTAGCCGTATAGGGCGTTGTTGCGCTGTTCGGGTTTTGAAGAACAATTAATATCTTTTTTTAATTTTTCATCTTCTGAAAGTATGGGACATTTGAATTTTTGTTTTAATTTAACCAAGTCATTTTTGTTAATGCCACTGATTTCTTGGAAGCCATTGTTTTGTTGAAAGTTATTGTGTAATAAATACCATGAAGAGTTTTTAGGAATTTCCACAAATCGAACAGGATAAAGCATATGTATTGCAGAGTTATTAGAATATAAAAGCAAAAGTAAAAATGACAAAAAAGAAAGAAAAATAGGAAATGTATAAATAGATTTATTTTTTGCTTCGATGCTATTGCTTTTATTTATTTCATCTACTACAAATTTGATATTTAGGAATATAAAAAAACTTAAGCAATATAAGTACATGTATTGTTTTAATCCGTTAGGTATCCAATCATATGCTAGGATTATGAAAATGAAAGGGTAAAAAAGCATTGTAAATGATATAAAGAGCAAGATGAATAGTACAAATAAGGTCGATTTTATAGTACTCAGAAATGAAATTACACTTTCTTTGGTATATTTAAAATCTGCTACTGAGCCTAGTATAAGAATGAGTGGAATTGTCGTTATAATTATGAAGATTAAACAAGTAAAATAAAATATAGTATATAAAATTTGGAAGAAATAAATTTTAATAAATTTAATAGATTTTAGAATTATATTTTGTTTTTTATTGTCACAATAGTTATCTGATGGCAGTTCATATTTTAAAAGTTTTGAAAAAATATAAATATTTCCCTGTAGTAGGTAAAGAAAGCAGGGTAGTGTCAATATAATTAGAGAAAAAACATGAATTGGTAAGTTATCTTTATTCCCAAAGTATTCCATTAGTATAAGTAATGTAATTAGAATCGGGAAGCTTGAGGCTAAAGTATATAAAGGTAAATGTATTTTTTTAAGCTTCTTCCCTTTTTTTCTATATTCGCTAGATATGTGTAGTAGAAAATAAGGAGATACAAAAGGAAAAATGAAAACTATAAGAATTAGAGCAAAAACAAATAAAATAGTAGTTAAACTGGAAGAAGAAGTCATGGCATCAGGGAAGATACTAGATTGTTCAATAAAATCTAAATAGCGATGAGTCAAAAAGCTTCCAAGTATTAATCCAAACGCAGCCAAAGCTGCAAAAAATTTACCAATTATTTCTAAATAATTGTTAAATATTGATTTTTCATTTGATTCTGAAGACTTTATAAGTAATAGTGATCTAATTTGTTTCTGTTTGTTTTTTTTAAAATGATTCATGTCTAAAAATGCTCCATTTTTAAATAAGTGCTGAATTATACCCCGACTTTTCCCAATCCCCCATCTCACACCGCTTACGGTATAATACGCGTTTGTTTAA
>CAKARM010000305.1:0-2949 GCA_916720585.1 uncultured Neisseria sp. | reverse complement strand
CTTGCAAAAATTTGTCCGACGCATTGCCGTGTTCCCGCACCGCCTTTAACACGGTCGGGCAGGACGCAATCCCCCGTTCGCGCAAAAACGCCTTGATTTTCTCCGCATCAAACGCTTTTTCAGACGACCTTTGGAAATGCGCCGCATCATTAAAAAACACCAGCCCATAAACGCGCCACATATCGTTTTGAAAATTCGGATAATGAAACTGCATCGCGCGTTTGTCTTCCTTGGGTGGGAACGTTCCCATCATCATTACCGTCGCCTGCGGCGGCAATAATGCGGGAAAAGGGTGGGTTTCGATTTCGAGCGAGGAGGACATCATGATTTCCTTGATAATGAAAATATCGGACGCAAAATAAAACGACAGCCGCCTTTTCAGACGGCCCCTGCCTTGTCCTGAAACAAGTTTATAAGCCGACAGACAACGTTATCGCAAACGGAACAGCCGCTTTAGCGATATGTTAGAATAAAACCACGAAACATAGAAAAGAAAGATCTCAATGCAAAAAATCCCTATTGAATACTACAACCTCAATTTATTCGAACAACTGGACAGGCCTGTCATTGCTTTCGTAAAAAAAAGGCCGTTCAGGAAAGTGGAGAACCTTCATGTCTTTGTTTCAACAGAGGCATATGAAAAAGAAAGGAGAAAGTTTGAAATCACCGGCTACAAAGCGCAAACCATCCCTTTAGGCATGTCTCTTGATGCGGTTATCTGGCAACCCTATTATGTAAACCTTGTTATATCCGGACTTGATACATCGGACATTATCTTTTCCAAAGACGATTTGCAGCCCCTGAAAGACCTTATCGACAGCTTTTGCATTATGTTTGCAGCAACAAATGCCGAAATAGAAAATGCGAAAGCCTACGAGTTGATGAAAAACAAAACCGTTTATTTTCTCGGACAACTCCTTATCAAAGAGTTTAAGGTGGGAGACAGAATCGGTTTCGAAGGCATTCAAAGAGAATCAGACGGTAAACATTATGTATCCGTCAAATGTTTCCTGACTAGGGAAAGTGCTGAAAAATTCAATATGAACAACCGCCCCGTAACGCCCGCCAATTTGGGATACCTCAAATATTTCTGGTGCAAACCGGTCATTATCGAACCACACCGAGACTACTGGATTGAGTTTCTATAACACTGACAGAGCATCCATCGTTTGATAAGGAACTTATCCTCTCTTGAATCTTTCAGACGACCTTCTGCCCATACCGCATCAGCGTCATGCCGCCGACCGCCGCCGCGCAACCCGCAACCAGCGAAATATGCAGCGGTTCGCCCAAAACCCACGCCGAAGACAGCATACCGAAAATCGGCACGAGCGTAATATACGCCGCCGCGCTGCCTGCGCCCAAAGTCTTCACGCCTTCGAAATACCACGCGTAGGCCAATACCGTCGCACCGATGACCAACCACGCCAATGCCGTCCAACCGCGTGCATCCATCGCCGCCATTGCCTCAAACGGCAATCCGTCCGTCCACAACGCCACCACCGACAACATCAGCGCGCCGATGAACGACGTTGCCGCCGTTACCGTCAGCGCGTCTATCCCGCGCAAAACCGCACGCCCGATTAAAGTATAAGCCGCCCAACAGACCACGCAGCCGAAAATCAGCCACTCCCCCGCCTTGATGCCGCCCGACAATACCGTCAACGGCTGTCCTTGCGTGACCGCCACAATGGCACCGCTGACCGCCAGCAGCATACCCGCCAAAATCTTCGCGTTTAAACGCTCGCCGAAAAGCCAAGCCGCCAGCAGAAGCGTCAGCACGGGATTCACCGCCACAACCACCGCCGCCTTACCCGCCGGCATCGCCTGCAAACCCAGCATGAAAAACACCGCATAGCCGCACACCCCGACGGAAGCGGCTGCCGTCAAGCCCAGCCATTGCCGCGCTGACAAAGCCGCCAAAGTCGCAAACCTGCTGCGCGCAAACAGCCAACCCAACAACAAAACCGAAGCCAGCACAAACCGAACCGCCCCGCCCGTCAGCGGCGGCAGCGACTGCCCCAGCATCCGCCCCATCGGCCAAGACGCACCCCACAATACCGCCATCCCCAGCAGTTTCAAATGTACAGAATAACGTTCCATCTCATTCCTTTATCAACAAAGGTCGTCTGAAAACCCGATTTCAAGTTTTCAGACGACCTTCCAGTATGGCTGTTGCAAACAGATTACTTGGGCTGCCAAGAATCTTTCAGCGTTACCGTGCGGTTGAACACGGGATGCTCGGGGTTATGGTCTTTGCGGTCGGTCACGAAATAGCCCAGTCGCTCAAACTGCCAACGGCTTTCAGCGGGCAGATTTTTAGCTGCTGGTTCGGCGTAGGCGGTGATTTCTTTGACGGACTCGGAGTTGAGGAAATCGGTAAACGGCAGATAGTTGCCGTCTTCGCCACGCACGGCATCGGGACGCTCAACGGTAAAGAGGCGGTCGTACAGGCGGACTTTGATTTCGGCGGCGTGTTCGGCGGAAACCCAGTGAATCACGCCTTTGACTTTTCTGCCTTCGGGATTTTTGCCCAAGGTGTCGTGGTCGATGCTGCATTTGAGTTCAACCACATTGCCTGCCGCGTCTTTTACGACTTCGTCGCACTTAATCACATAGCCGTGGCGCAGGCGTACTTCGCCGCCCGGTGTCAGGCGTTTGAAGCCTTTGGGCGGATTTTCGGCAAAGTCGTCTGCTTCGATGTAAATGGTTTGGGACACGGGGATTTCGCGCTCGCCCATTTCTTCGTGATTGGGGTGGAACGCGGCGCGGCGGCTTTGGGTTTTGCCGGCTTCAAAGTTGGTCAGTGTCACTTTGAGCGGGTTCAAGACCGCCATCAGGCGCGGGGCGGAGTTTTCCAGCTCTTCGCGAACCGCGCCTTCCAACACGCTCATATCGACGATGTTTTCAGATTTGGAAATACCGGCGCGTTTGGCAAACAGGCGCAGG
>CAKARM010000304.1:0-2962 GCA_916720585.1 uncultured Neisseria sp. | reverse complement strand
CCCGACCGAAGCCAAAATCATCACCAGCAAAATCGTCGATGCCGCGCGCGCGCGCGAAGCCGCCCGCAAAGCCCGCGAAATCACCCGCCGCAAAGGCGTGATGGACGGCTTGGGGCTGCCCGGCAAACTCGCCGACTGCCAAGAAAAAGACCCTGCCTTGTCAGAACTTTATCTGGTCGAGGGCGATTCCGCAGGCGGTTCTGCCAAACAAGGCCGCGACCGCAAATTCCAAGCCATTTTGCCGCTCAAAGGCAAAATCTTGAACGTCGAAAAAGCCCGTTTTGAAAAAATGCTTGCCAGCCAAGAGGTCGCCACCCTGATTACCGCGCTGGGTGCAGGCATCGGCAAAGAAGAGTTCAACCCCGAAAAACTGCGTTACCACCGCATCATCATCATGACCGATGCCGACGTGGACGGCGCGCACATCCGCACCCTGCTCCTGACCTTCTTCTACCGCCAAATGCCCGAGCTGGTCGAACGCGGCTATATCTACATCGCCCAGCCGCCGCTCTACAAAGCCAAATACGGCAAGCAGGAGCGTTACCTCAAAGATGAGCTTGAAAAAGACCAATGGCTGCTCGGCCTTGCCTTGGAAAAAGCCAAAATCGTTTCAGACGGCCGCACCATCGAAGGCGCAGAACTTGCCGACACCGCCAAACAATTCCTGTTGGCGAAAACCGTCATCGAACAGGAAAGCCGCTTCGTCGACGAACTCGTCCTGCGCGCCATGCTGCACGCGTCGCCCATCGATTTGACGTCGTCTGAAAACGCCGATAAAGCCGTTGCCGAACTTTCCGGTTTGCTCGACGAAAAAGAAGTCGCCCTCGAACGCATCGAAGGACACGAAGGCAACCGCTTCATCAAAATTACCCGCAAGCTGCACGGCAACGTCATGGTCAGCTACATCGAACCCAAGTTCCTCAACAGCAAAGCCTACCAAACCCTCACCCAAACCGCCGCCGCGCTCAAAGGCTTGGTCGGCGAGGGCGCCAAGCTTTACAAAGGCGAGAACGAGTACGATGTGGACAGCTTTGAAACCGCGCTGAACATCCTGCTCCAAAATGCCCAAAAAGGCATGTCCATCCAGCGATACAAAGGTTTGGGCGAGATGAACCCCGAACAGCTTTGGGAAACCACGATGGATCCCGCCGTGCGCCGCCTGTTGAAAGTGCGCATCGAAGATGCCATCGCCGCCGACGAAGTGTTCGTTACCCTGATGGGCGACGAAGTCGAACCGCGCCGCGCCTTCATCGAAAACAACGCCCTGATTGCGCAAAATATCGACGCTTGATAGGGGCTGAAACATGAAAAGGTCGTCTGAAAATAGGGATTTCCAGTTTTCAGACGACCTTTTTGATTGGTGGAAACGTTGCGGCGCTATACCGCATGAAATATTTGAATCATGTGGTTTGTTGCCCTGATAATCCACTATAAAACGCCACTGTCTGTACCTTTGGGTAACAAATTGCGATCAATCGGAAATTTTATCCGCATTTTTTTCAAATTATAGGCATATTAATATGCAAACGTAGTTTGATTATTGCAAACCTCCTTCTTGGGTCACGCCGGAGCGTATGGTGTTTCGGCTGTCCGCATTTTTTAACTCATTTTTATGGAAACCCCATGATGAAAAGCAACCGTCTTGCCTGCGCTGTTTTGGCAGCCTTGTTATCCCTTCAAACCTTGCCTGCGTATGCCGCCAAACCGGATACTGCTTCAGCCGTCGAAGCATCTGCGCCAAACTCGAAAAACGCTTCAACTGTTTCAGAGGACGAGATCGCCAAACAAACAATCACCGGCCCGGCAGTTATTGACTTGGGCAACCAGGCAAAACTGAAACTGCCCGCCAAAATGGTCTTTATTAAAAAAGATGCCGCCAATAGCTTGATGGAAGAATGGGGTAATGGCACAAATCCCGACCGCTACGGGTTGATTATTCCGGAGCAAAAAAATAAAGACAGCGCAGCCCCTTGGTGGGTCGATTTGAATTTCAATGATTCCGGTTACATCAAAGACGATGATGCCAAAGAATGGGATGTCGAAGGCATGCTCAAGCAGCTGAAAGAAGGTTCTGAGGAGCAAAACAAAGAACGTGCCGCCCGCAACCTGCCTGAATTGGAAACGCGCGGCTGGGTGGAAAAACCGCAATATGATGCGGCTACCCACCGCCTGATTTGGTCGATTGACGTTTGGGAGAAAAACAAACCCGACCAAAATCCTGCCATCAACTACAACACTTACCAGCTCGGCCGCGAAGGTTTTATCGAACTGACCATGGTCACCGATTTGAACAGCGTAGACCAATACAAGCCTATCGCACGGGAATTATTGGGCAATATCGAATTCAACGAAGGCAAGCGTTACAGCGATTTCAATGCCGCGACCGACAAAGTGGCGGAATACGGATTAGCAGCCTTAGTCGGCGGATTGGCTGCGAAAAAACTGGGCTTGTTGGCTCTTGCAGGCGCATTGCTCGCCAAATTCGGCAAATTGATTGCTGTCGGCGTGATTGGGGCAGGCGCGCTGTTTAAAGGCTTATGGCGCAAAAAAGATAAAAATCAAAGCGAAGAATAAGTTTCTGCGAAACTAAAAAAGGTCGTCTGAACATTTTCAGACGACCTTTTCAACGTTTTAAGAACGTATCCGTTTCAACACTTCTTCCTTGCCGATTAATGCCAACACGGCATCGACGCTGGGGGTTTTCGCTGTGCCGCAGACGGCGAGGCGCAGGGGCATGCCGAGTTTGCCCATTTTGATGCCTTCTTCGTCGCAGAAGGGTTTGAACAGGGCGTGGATGCCTTCGGCCGTCCAGTCGCCTTCGGGCAGCGCTTCGAGTTTGACGGCGAAGCGCTGCATGCGCGCGGGGGCTTCGTCGTCCCAGTGTTTGGCGACGTCGGCTTCGGCGGGGACGGCTTTGCGGTAGAAATAGGCGCATTCGGCGGCCAGCGCATTCAAATCGTGG
>CAKARM010000303.1:0-2966 GCA_916720585.1 uncultured Neisseria sp. | reverse complement strand
TACTGTCTGCGGCTTCGTCGCCTTGTCCTGATTTAAATTTAATCCACTATATTTACAAAACAGTTTAACAGAAATGACTTGAACGTTATTGATATGCCTGATCGGCACAGACAAAAAAGGTCGTCTGAAAAGTGGTTTTCAGACGACCTTTGCTCATTTCCGACAACTTTTAAATCAGTTCCAAATCCGGGCCGGCGTTTTGGGCGCGGCGGCTGCGCAGTTGGATATCTAAACGCAGGTCGTGTGCGGAGTCGGCGTTTTTAATGGCGTCTTGGAAACTGATGTCGCCGCGTTCGTACAGCTCGTAGAGCGCTTGGTCGAAGGTTTGCATGCCCATGGCGGTAGATTTTTTCATCATTTCTTTAATGCCGTGGATTTCGCCTTTTTGAATCATTTCGGAAATAATCGGCGAATTGAGCAGGATTTCCACTGCGGCTACGCGCCCCTTGCCGCCTTCGCGGGGAATCAGGCGTTGCGAGATGAAGGCTTGCAGGTTGAGCGACAAGTCGGTCAAAAGCTGGGTGCGGCGCTCTTCGGGGAAGAAGTTGATGATGCGGTCGAGCGCCTGGTTGGAGTTGTTGGCGTGCAGCGTGGCGAGACAGAGGTGGCCTGTTTCGGCGAACGCCAAGGCATAGTCCATGGTTTCGCGGTCGCGAATCTCGCCGATGAGGATGACGTCTGGCGCCTGACGCAGGGTGTTTTTCAGCGCGGCAAACCAGTTTTCGGTATCCACGCCGACTTCGCGCTGGGTAATGATGCTTTTTTTGTGTTGATGGACGAACTCAATCGGGTCTTCGATGGTGATGATGTGGTCTTGGCAATTTTCATTGCGGTGGTCAACCATCGCGGCGAGCGAGGTCGATTTGCCGGAACCGGTACCGCCGACGAAAATCACGAGGCCGCGTTTTTTCATCACCACGTCTTTCAAGACGGGGGGCAGATTGAGGCTGTCGAAATTCGGGATTTTGCTGGTAATGGATCGGAACACCAACGCCGTCGCGCCGCGCTGCACCATGGCATTGACACGGAAGCGGCTGGTATCGGGCAGGCTGATGGCGAAGTTGCATTCGTTGGTGGAGGAAAACTCTTCGATTTGTTTGGTGGACATAATCGAAAAAGCGATTTCCATACATTTTTCGGAGGTCAGCGGCTCGTCGGTAATCGGCGTAATTTTGCCGTCCACTTTCATTGCAGGCGGGAAATTGGTCGTAATAAAGAGGTCGGAGCCTTTGTATTTGTTCATATGGCGCAGCCAAGTGAACAATTCGTCTTTTGCGCTGGGAGGATTGGTCATCATGATATTGGATAATTTCGGTGGTTATTTTATTAAAATGGATTATATCAAATAAATCATGATACATAAAAATGGCAAGATTACCGTATCGAATAATAAGACAGGCGGGCAATATGGCGGATTCAATACGGGTATGGAATGCCGCCGCTGCTGTTATAATACCGCCCACAATTTCATGGAAGGATAAAAAATGTCTGTACAAACAGTAGCGGTCATCGGCGCGATGGAGCAGGAAATCGAGCTTTTGCGCGAAGCAATGGATGATGTCAAAAGCGTGTCTTTCGGTAAATTTACCGCCTACGAAGGCGAAATGGCGGGCAAACGCATGGTGTTGGTATTGAGCGGCATCGGCAAGGTAAATGCAGCGGTTTCAACGGCTTGGGTTATCCATCAATTCGCGCCTGACTGCGTCATCAATACCGGCAGCGCGGGCGGTCTGGGCAAAGGTTTGAAAGTCGGCGACGTAGTGGTCGGCACGGAAATCGCGCACCATGACGTCGATGTAACGGCGTTCGGCTATGTTTGGGGACAAGTGCCGCAACTGCCTGCCGTATTCGTTTCAGACGACCTCTTGGTCGGCAAGGCAAAACAGGCGGCGGAAGTGTTTGAAGGCGCGGCGGTAGCGCAAGGCTTGATTGTCAGCGGCGACCGCTTTGTCCATAGCAGCGAAGGCGTGGCGGAAATCCGCAGCCATTTCCCCGAAGTCAAAGCGGTGGAAATGGAAGCAGCGGCGATTGCGCAAGCCTGCCACCAGTTGAACACGCCTTTCGTCGTGATTCGCGCAATGTCCGACTCGGCGGACGAAAAAGCAGACATCAGCTTTGAAGAGTTTTTGAAAACGGCGGCGGCAAGCTCGGCGAAAATGGTGGAAAAGATTGTCGCGTCGCTGTAAAACACGCATAAAATCATGCGGAAACAGTAAATTTCCGCTAGAATGTCAGGCTATTTCACTTTACCTGAAGGTCGTCTGAACGGTCTATTTGATTTTCAGACGACCTTTTCAGAATCACTGCTTATCTTTCAAAATAACAATATGAAAAATATCCGAAATTTCTCCATCATTGCCCACATCGACCACGGCAAATCGACGCTTGCCGACCGCTTCATCCAATACTGCGGCGGCTTGGATTTGCGCGAAATGAGTACGCAGGTGCTCGACTCCATGGACATCGAAAAAGAGCGCGGCATCACCATCAAAGCGCAAACCGCCGCGCTCAACTACAAAGCACGCGACGGGCAGGTGTATCAGCTCAACCTGATTGATACACCAGGACACGTCGACTTTTCTTACGAAGTCTCCCGTTCGCTCTCTGCCTGCGAAGGCGCGCTTTTGGTCGTTGACGCATCGCAAGGCGTGGAAGCGCAAACCGTGGCGAACTGCTACACCGCGATTGATTTGGGCGTGGAAGTCGTGCCCGTTTTGAACAAAATCGACCTGCCCGCCGCCGACCCCGAACGCGTGGAGCAAGAAATCGAAGACATTATCGGCATCGATGCCGTCGGCGCGGTGCAATGTTCCGCCAAAAGCGGCATCGGCGTGGAAGACGTTTTGGAAGAAATCGTTGCCAAAATCCCCGCGCCGACCGGCGATGAAAACGCGCCGCTGCAAGCGGTTATCGTCGATTCGTGGTTTGACAACTACGTCGGCGTGGTCATGTTGATTCGTGTGAAA
>CAKARM010000302.1:0-2973 GCA_916720585.1 uncultured Neisseria sp. | reverse complement strand
TCTTGGCAACTGTTTGTTACGGTTGCCAACTGTTTTTCCAAGGTGGACATGAGCTTTTCATCAACAATTTTGTCTGTATTTTTCAAAATAATCTCAGAAAAGCTGTCCAACATCGGACGGAAGGGCATAGGAAGACGGTTTACTTCAGCTTTGTATTTCACAAACGGATCATCAGGAGGCAAATCTACCCCTTTTTCGACTGCGACATTAACGGCAACCAAATAAACGTACAAATCATTAATGGCTTCAGTAACACTGTTAATAGCCGGAGGTTGATCATTTGTGGTTTCAGTTAAACTATGGAAATCCGCAAAAGCATCATCAACGGGAGTGGCCAGTTTTAAAGCAGACAATTCATTTTTTACATTAGCCTCTCCTTCAGCATCTAGGAGCTTTGATAGTCCTGCTCTATTTAACCAGTCGGCAATTTTACTGTCTGCTTTATCCGTTATCTTTTTATCAATGGTAAGCGTCGTATTGTCGCTGATACCTTTGATGATATTGACTAAAGGAGAATTTTTCTCTGATAGAAGCTTGGCAATCTGAATACTTTCTCGAGATGACTTGGGCGTAACCAATGACAAATCAGACAAATAGTTATTCCATGCCTTGATGTAATTGCCGAAATAAAGCCTTTGAGCATCTGAAAGAACAGAAGCTTTGCTTTGGCTTTGTGATGCATAACTACCCAATACCCAGTTGTCTTCATTAAAAAACTGTTCTGCCGACTTGACCATAGTAGGTAAGACTTTGGTAATGTAAGCCTCTTTGGTATAAATGAAGTTAATCGGTTCTTTTAAAGCTCCGCCGGTTTTGCGACGAAACAATAAGTGGCTTTGTACGCCGCCCATGCTTGAAAAAGAAACAGGTGTGATTCCTTCTTTGCCTGAGAGGGCGACTGTGTTGATGGTATCTTCCAGTACCATAGTGGCAATATCTCTTTGTGCAATTTCCTGCCTGCGGCGTTCTACCAATTCTTCATCATAGGGTACGCTGGGAGTAATGCTTTGTTTGGAAAGTATTTGGTTTAAAGCTTTCTCAAGAGATTTTTTCTGTTGCTCACTCATGCCTGAAGATTCTGCTTTAGACAAATTAGTCATCAGCCAGTTTTGCATAAAAGCGGCATCAAAATGCTCTTTGTCGTACATCATCAGATAAGCTTTTAAAGCATTGTAACCATTGATGCCGTCTGAGCCGCTGGTTGTACGCAGAAGTTCATCTAATTTGAAACTGATTAACGGCATCACATTGTCTTGAAGGATTCTTCGGTAGGCAGATTCACCAACGTCTTCCATTTGCCCGCCTTGATAAAGACCCATACGATAGCTGAGGGGAGGGGAAGACAGATCGGGAATCTCTCTACTGCTGGTTGTATCTTTGACATGTTCTGCAAATGTTACTGCTTTAAGCAGGTCGGGAGCTTCAGTGTATTTCTTCGCCTCTTGACCCAGTTTGGTTGCTTTATCGCCAACCTGCTCAAGATATGAGCGATTATTCGAATAACTGTTCAGCATCATGGCTAAGCAGGCAGCGACTATGGTGACAATAGCTCCAATGCCTAACCAATAGAGCATTTGTTTTTTGACAAACCAAGATTTATTTTCTCCCGCCAGGTTTGCTTCACTAAGGATGACATCAGAGAACAGTCTGTGCAGGAAAAAGCTTCGCTCGTTATTTTGAGTTTTGGTTCGATCCGAATCCAAGTATTTTTTCGATAATTGGAAATCGTTTTGCAAGCCATCCAAGATGGGATTGAAATGTTGTCCCGTTTGGGTACCGCTTGAGAAATAAACACCTCTCCACGAGATAGGTTGCTCAAATTTTGAAGATTTAGATAATTCTTTAAATAGAGAAAGTACCGCCTGATTAAGACGTTCAAATTCTTCAGGGAAAGCAAAAGCCGCTGCTTTATCTTCAGAAGATTCCAATTGATGGATGGTACCCAACATAGAAGAGCGCAATTTATCAACAACTTCCGATAAAGCATTGGAAGCAGTGGCAATTGGAGTTTTCATTCCTTCGGTATCAGAAAGAGAAATACCCAAATATTGGTTTCTTTGTTCTTCCGTCAGATGATCGAAGAATTTGTCAAAACCATGCAGCAAATCCAGTTTGGTTATCATAAGATAAACAGGGAAATGTATACCTAATTTGGTATGCATTTCGTGGATTCTTTTGCGAAGTTCTGCAGAAATTTCGGTAATATTGGTTTTACCACCTAAAAGGTCGTCCACTCCTACGGTAACTACTACACCGTTGATAGGTTGTTTGGGACGGTAGCGCTTCAGCAGGGATACAAATTCCTCCCAGTCGCTGGAGTCTTTATTGCTGTGGTTGTCATGTAAAGACAATCTGCCTGCAGTATCGAGAAGTACGATTTCATCGGATAAAAACCAATCGCAATCGCGTGTCCCTGCCAAGCCGCTTACAGATGTTCCTAAAGTGCTTTCTAGAGGGAAGTTGAGACCAGAGCGTTTTAATGCTGTTGTTTTACCAGAACCGGCAGCACCTAAAACAACGTACCACGGCATTTGATAAAGATATTGCCCCTCTTCCAATCTTGCCAATAAACTATTTTTAGATCTGGAAAATTTTGCGTTTTTCAGTACTTTATCCATTTCGGCAAACTGACGGCTCATTGAGCTGACATCGCTTGCATTTTTTAAAATGGGTTCTTGTGCTGCACGAATTTCCTTCAGTAAGGCAGCGTTTCGACGTGATTCACGATATTGGCGAAATATGGCTTTAGCCAACCAAATGCCGATAATGGCTGCACACACGGCAAGGCGAATGGTCTTGTTTGCTAAAGGACGGATTTCACCTATGGAAATCAGTGGGCCGATAAACCATACCAATATAATCAGACCGGCGATACCCAGCATTACCCATAAAGAACGGGAGCCTAGAAAATAAAGAATTTTTTTCATATTTGTTTTTCCGTATCAATCCAATTTCAGATTATTGATGTGTACT
>CAKARM010000301.1:0-2976 GCA_916720585.1 uncultured Neisseria sp. | reverse complement strand
TTTTTCTTTCTGCTCCAGCCAAGACGAGTAATTGCCTTTCCACGGAATACCGTGGCCGCGGTCGAGTTCCAAAATCCATTCGGCGGCGTTGTCGAGGAAGTAGCGGTCGTGTGTTACCGCGACCACCGTGCCGGGGAAGCGTACCAAGAATTGCTCCAGCCATTCGACCGATTCAGCATCCAAGTGGTTGGTCGGCTCGTCCAGCAGCAGCATATCGGGTTTGCTCAACAAGAGTTTGCACAAAGCAACGCGGCGTTTTTCACCGCCGGACAGATTGCCGATTTTGGCATCCCATTCCGGCAGGCGCAGCGCATCGGCGGCGATTTCCAATTCGTGTTCCGCACCGCCGCCCGTGGACGAACCCGCCGCAATAATCGCTTCCAAGCGGCCCTGCTCTTCCGCCAGTGCGTCAAAATCCGCATCGGGATTAGCATACTCGGCATACACTTCTTCCAAACGTTTCTGCGCCGCAGCCACTTCGCCCAAACCGCTTTCCACTTCCTCGCGCACGGTTTTCTCAGGATCAAGCTCAGGCTCTTGCGGCAGGTAGCCGATTTTAATGCCGCCCATCGGCACGGCTTCGCCCTCAAATTCTTTATCCGGCGGCACAACCTTGCTCACGCGCAGCATAGAATAGACGTATTGTTGGGACATGGTTTTCTCAATTCAGTCAAACAAATTTCAGACGACCCATTTTAACCGATTGCACCGATTGTTGCTTGCACGGATGATATTTAGAGGGGAAATAGATGGAATAGATTGATTTGTTCGGATTTGGAAGAAGGTCGTCTGAAATAATGGTTTCAGACGACCTTCTTAAATATCCTCACTTAATAGAAGATGTTAAATTAAATAGTTAGTTCTCAGACATGACATTATGAATAACCAATCTCAAAACCATCCACCAAGCATAAACACTATATAATGAATTACTGGTCTCATCATCTAATAATCCATGCCCAACTTCATTCCTAAAGTTAGTACTCAATGAATCAGTAAATACCGCTTGTAATTCAAACCAAAGGTCATCCCCTAAAATTTCTCTAGCCCCATTCATACTGACCAAACTGGATAACCCCATTTCATTTTCAATACCCTTTTGATCTGTATGTGTTGTAACCAGTCCTTTTCGTTTTAAAAGTTGTCTAATCATATTCTCGACTTGTGGAGCTAGCAAGTGGATAGCACTTCCAAAATCCCCTTCAAACCCTTGATATAAAGCATTAGCAACAAGAATTTCTCTTTTTTCAGGAACGATGGCTGACAGTTTACATAATTGAATCAGAAATTCTTTGGGAAATAAATGCTCTTTTTGAATTTGGTTTAAAGCTGGCAGAATACAACCTACTACATCCAGATGCATGTGCATATGAAATTCTTTTATAGATTTTTGAAAAATAACTTCTTCTCTATTCCCATAATTTAGTGGAGGAATAGATGAAACTTTTCTTCCATCAGGTGAAATTGAAATTTCACCTCCTAATTGAAGAAAGAAAGAATTATCAATAATTTTTTCTGTAATTTCCCGCACACTTGCAAAACAGCAAGATGGAACACCAGAAAAATATAGAAGAGATTCAAAAGCGGTTTGTTTATCTTTTACATGATTAATTATTTGCTTTTGTTGCTCAGAAATATCTATTCCTGGTATAGAAACTAACTGAAGTATATCTTTAATCAAAAGTCCTGATTGTGTAATTTTCTCCTGAATAAGATCTTGATAATTTTCTTGGAGATTCTTCCTATACGAATGAGGTATTTCTCTATATCTTTGTAATGCTAACTTATAAAAATAATTAGCAGACGCAATACTATCGTTTTCCCTATAATCTCCATAATTCTCTGTAGCTTTTACTAGCAATGCGATACACTCGTACCTCCTAGTCAAGTCATTTGTTTTTTGAAACAATTCAGCTGCCAGGCTCAGATATTTTTCAACAATATTAAATTGTTGTTCATGATTAAATTCTTGTTGTTTTTCTAAAAGCTTTTCTGCAAAACCATGATATAAACTCTTATCCAATTCCGTTCTCATGAAAATTTGTACAATTTTTCTTAGATGAAAATCCCAATTTGTTGAAGGGTTTTCTATTTCTTCTAAAAGTTTTAATTTTATTTTTTTGATAAGAGAGTTATTTTTTGCTTGCTTAGCAAGCATTGCTGCCCTCTCCCAAAAAACATAAATATCAGGTTGAAAGAAATCTTTGAATACATCCATTGAAATATAATTTTCAATGGCAATCTCCGAGTATTTTTTGTTTTCTGGTTTTAAATATGTCCATAAAATATCAGCGATTCTTGCTTTCAAGATAGGTGGCAACTCCTCATCAACAATACTCGATAGATATAAAATTTCTTCATCATTCAAATCTATCGGTAAAAAAGAGCGTTCATTTCCCCAAGTCATGAAAGGTTGAAATGGATCATTTCTGCTTTCTAAATTAAGAATTGGTGAACAGATTTTTGCTAAAAGAAATAGGATTTTTTTTAAATTAGGTTCCGCTTCACAATTACCATTCTCATTCAAAATAAAATTAATTCTTACTAATGAATGTTTTTCTTCGACAGACATTTTCTCAAAGATTTTATTTACTCTTATACAGACATCCTCTTTTAATTCGAAATTTGATTCTTTCATACTTTAATTCCCATAAACTATAAAACCAAATTACACCATACAACGGTATATTTAGCATCTAATTCTATTCCCCAAAATCAGCCTGATTCCTTTCTTCATTCTTCACAGAAATATCCCAAATCCCCGCACAACCCTACCCTTCAACCTGCCGCCTGTTTTTTCCACTCGACACTCTCTGCCAAATCGGTATTGAAATGCGCGCCGATGTTTTGCCGCCTGGCGTATGCGGCTTGGGCGACGGCGAGGCTGCATTCGAGCAGGTTGCGGTTTTCGTATTCGGACGCGGTGTGCGGCTCGGCTTGGTTTTGCTTCCAAAGCCGCAGTTGGGCGATGGCGCG
>CAKARM010000300.1:0-2978 GCA_916720585.1 uncultured Neisseria sp. | reverse complement strand
CTTTGAGCTAAGGCGAGGCAACGCCGTACTGGTTTAAAGTTAATCTACTATATTATTTTTAACGGCAAGATTATGAGTACCGAAACCAAAAACTACATCACGCCCGTCGGCTGGCAGGCATTGAAAGACGAGCTGTATCAGCTGGTCAATAAAGAACGCCCCGAAATCGTCCAAATCGTCAACTGGGCGGCAAGCAACGGCGATCGCAGCGAAAACGGCGACTATCTTTACGGCAAACGCCGTATGCGCGAAATCGACCGCCGCATCCGTTTCCTGACCAAGCGTTTGGAAGCCGCCGTCGTCGTTGATCCTGAATTGCGCGAAGCGACCGACCAAGTGTTTTTCGGCGCAACCGTCGGATTATTACGCGGCGACGGGCGCGAGCAAACCGTCAAAATCGTCGGCGTCGATGAAATCGATACCGCGCAAAACAAAATTTCTTGGATTTCCCCGTTGGCGCGTTGTTTGATTAAAGCGAGGGAAGGGGACGAAGTCGTCTTAAATACGCCGGAAGGGCGCGAAGAGATTGAGATTTTGTCGGTGGAATACATACGGATTGATTGAGTGGCAGTCGGATTATGCCGTATTTGTCGAGATGAAAAGGTCGTCTGAAAACATCAAGGTTTTCAGACGACCTTTTGTTTGAAGCCGCCGCTTCGCAAACTGACCTGTCTGCTGGATGTAATAATCTTTCTTTTGAGCCAAAGCAAGGCGGCGCGACCGCATTTTAGGTTTAATACACTATTGTTTTTTATCCGATAAGACCGTAAACCGGCATCCCCTCAACACTGCCCTACCGCGACAGTTTTGCCGTCTTAAGAAACGGCGTTCCCACCTCAATCCACTTTAAGGAAAATCATGGCTTCGCGCGATTTATACCCACAGGAAATTTTACAGGTTGTCCTCGATAAAAGCTGTGCTAAGGCACAATCCAGCATTCCTACGCTGGCGGTTTTGAGCGTTTTGGCGGGTGGATACATCGGCTTCGGTTATCTGGCTTATTTGAAAGTGGTCAGCGGCATTCCGCACGAATGGGGTGGTTTGGCGACTTTGCTCGGCGCGGCAATGTTCCCCATCGCTTTGATCTGCATCCTGCTCGGCGGCGGCGAGCTGGTAACAAGTAATATGATGATTATGTCTTTGGGGCGTTTGGCGGGGCGGATTTCCACAAAAATGCTGCTGCGCAACTGGGTCGTCGTGTGTCTGGGCAATTTGGCGGGAACGCTGGCGATGGCGTTTTTCCTCGGACACTACGTCGGCATGACCGAAGGCAGCGTGGCGGAAAAAACGATTGCGGTGGCGGAAGCCAAAGTCCACATGGATTTCGGCAGGGCCTTCGTCTCGGCGGTCGCGTGTAACTGGATGGTGTGTATGGGCGCGTGGCTGCACTTTGCCGCCAAGCATACGGCAGGGCGGATGTTGGCGATTTGGTTTCCCGTAATGATTTTCGTGTTAAACGGTTTCCAACACCTTGTTGCCAATATGTTCGTCATCCCCGCCGGTATTTTGGCGGGTGCAGACATCACATGGGGGCAGTTTTTCTTCAACATGATTCCCGTGTTTTTAGGCAATGTCGTCGGCGGCGCATCGTTTGTCGGCGCGTCATACCTTTATACATATAAAGATACGCTGAAAGATTGCGCCGAATAAGTGCCTTTGAACATACAAAACCTGCTTCAAAAAGCAGGTTTTGCCGTTTCAGACGACCCCTGTGCCGATTGCCGACGCAGTCCGTCTGATATAATGCCGCCTGAAAATAATCAGATACATGAAACACATGACTCAAGCCTCCCTCCCGCCCCGCCGCCTGTCCGTTGCCCCCATGCTCGACTGGACTGACCGCCACTACCGCTATCTCGCCCGCCAGATTACCCGCAACACATGGCTTTACAGCGAAATGGTCAATTCCGGCGCCATCGTCTATGGCGACAAAGACCGCTTTTTGATGTTTAACGAAGGTGAGCAGCCCGTCGCCCTGCAACTGGGCGGCAGCGACCCGTCCGATTTGGCGAAAGCAGCCAAAGTCGCCGAAGAATACGGCTACAACGAGGTCAACCTCAACTGCGGCTGCCCCAGCCCGCGCGTGCAAAAAGGCTCGTTCGGCGCGTGTCTGATGAACGAAGTCATGTTGGTTGCCGACTGCCTCAACGCCATGCAGGACGCAGTAGGCATCCCCGTTACCGTTAAACACCGCATCGGCGTCGACAGGCAGACTGAATACCAAACCGTCGCCGATTTCGTCGGCACGCTGCGCGACAAAACCGCCTGCAAAACCTTCATCGTCCACGCCCGCAACGCATGGCTGGACGGACTCTCCCCCAAAGAAAACCGCGACGTTCCGCCGTTGAAATACGATTACGTTTACCGCCTCAAGCAAGAGTTTCCCGAGCTGGAAATCATCATCAACGGCGGCATCACCACCAACGAAGCAATCGCCGGACACCTGCAACACGTTGACGGCGTAATGGTCGGACGCGAGGCGTATCACAACCCGATGGTCATGCACGAATGGGACAGGCTGTTTTACGGCGATACCCGCAGCCCGATTGAATACGCCGATTTGGTGCAGCGCCTCTACACATACAGCCAAGCCCAAATCCAAGCCGGACGCGGCACAATCTTGCGCCACATTGTCCGCCACAGCCTCGGGCTGATGCACGGCCTGAAAAACGCCCGCACTTGGCGGCGTATGCTTTCCGACGCGACGCTGTTGAAAGACAACGACGGCAGCCTGATTCTCGACGCGTGGAAAGAGGTCGAGAGGGCGAACGTATGGGAATAGCGCGGGAAAGTTGACTTTCAATTGCCGCTCTCCGGCAGCTGCAAATCGCCTCTTCTCCGCAAAAATGAGAGGTCGTCTGAAAACAGAACAGGTTTTCAGAAGACCTCTATTTATCCCATATGACACAATCGGCCCAGTCTATTATAGTGGATTAACTTTAAATCAGGACAAGGCGACGAAGCCGCAGGCAGTACAG
>CAKARM010000299.1:0-2995 GCA_916720585.1 uncultured Neisseria sp. | reverse complement strand
TTCAGCACCTTAGAGAATCGTTCTCTTTGAGCTAAGGCGAGGCAACGTCGTACTGCTTTAAAGTGAATCCACTATAAAACAAAATAAAAAGGCTACAATGCCATCCTCGCCGTATTTCGGCTGCTTGGAATATATGGGGTCGTCTGAAAAATCGCCGCACTGGTTTTCAGACGACCTTTTAGCCCAAATCCTTCATTGCCAAAACCTCACAACTCCTTAAAAATCAGCTATAATTGCCGACTATTTTGATTACGGTATCCCTATTTGAAATGGCACAAAAAATCCAATCCGTCAAAGGCATGAACGACCTTTTGCCCGTCGAACAAAAAGATTTCAAGCTGACCGCTGCGTTTTGGCAGGCGTTTGAAGATGTGGTCGGCTGCTGGACGCGTGCTTATGGTTATCAGCAAATCCGTACGCCGATTGTCGAGCAGACGGGTTTGTTTGTCCGCTCCATCGGCGAAGAAACCGATGTGGTCGGTAAGGAAATGTACACTTTTTCCGATTCCAACGATTCTTTGAGCCTGAGCCTGCGGCCGGAAGGTACGGCATCCTGCCTGCGTGCGGTGGTCGAACACAATCTGTTGTACAACAGCCCGCAAAAGCTGTGGTACATGGGGCCGATGTTCCGCCGCGAGCGTCCGCAAAAAGGACGCTACCGCCAGTTTCATCAGGTCGGTATCGAGGCGTTGGGTTTTGAAGGCCCGGACATCGACGCGGAAATCATCGCGATGTCGGCGGATTTGTGGGACAAGCTGGGTATCCGCGATTACCTGACTTTGGAAATCAACAGCTTGGGCAACCGCGAAGAACGTGCGGCGCACCGTGCGGCTTTGGTCGAATATCTGACCCGTTATGAAGACAAATTGGACGAAGACAGCAAACGTCGTCTGAAAACCAATCCGTTGCGCGTTTTGGATTCCAAAAATCCCGATTTGCAGGAAATCTGCAATGCCGCGCCGCATTTGACTGATTATCTGGGCGAGGAATCGCGCAATCATTACAGCCGTTTCAAAGCCATGCTGGAAGGCTTGGGCATTCAATACGTCGAAAACCCGCGGTTGGTGCGCGGCTTGGATTATTACAACCAAACCGTTTTTGAATGGACGACCGACAAACTCGGCGCGCAGGCGACGGTGTGCGGCGGCGGTCGTTACGACGGTTTGATTGAAGAGCTTGGCGGCAAGCCTGCGCCGTCCATCGGTTTTGCGATGGGTATCGAGCGGCTGCTGCTGCTGGTTAGCGAATACGGTTCGCTGGAAGTCAATGCCGCGCCTGACGTGTACGCCATGCATCAGGGCGAGGGTGCGGATTTGCAAGTGATGAAATACGCGCAAGCCTTACGCGCACAAGGTTTCAACGTGATGCAGCATTCCGGCTATCAAAGCCTGAAAGCGCAAATGAAAAAAGCCGACAACAGCGGCGCGCGCTTTGCCCTGATTGTCGCGCAAGACGAATTGGCGAACGGTACGGTTACGCTTAAAGACATGAACGGCGCACATGGTCAGCAAACCGTCGCCGCCGACGATTTAATCCACACTTTACAACAATGGAAGAACGCATAAATGGCAGCCCATCTCGAAGAACAACAAGAATTAGACAATTTTAAATACTTTTGGAAAAGTACCGGCCGATGGCTGTTTGCTCTGCTGATCGCGGCGGCGTTGGGCTATTTGGGCTATACCATGTATAAGAGCCATAAAGCTTCGCAAAGTCAGGAAGCTGCCGAAGTATTGGCGAAAATCGTCGATAAAATGCAGGCAAAAGCCTCGCAAGCCGAAGTGAATGCCGATTTGACCAACCTCCAGCAAAATTATCCGGACTCCATTGCCGCCGCACAAGCGACGCTGATGGCGGCTGCGACCGAATATGATGCCCGCCGTTACGATGTGGCGGAAGGTCATCTGAACTGGGTGTTGAAAAACCAAAAAGCCCCGCTGGTTCAAGCATTGGCGGCTCAGCGTTTGGGCATCGTCCTGTTGCAGCAGAAAAAATACGATGCCGCGATTGCAGCTTTGAATACGAAAGTTGAAGCCGATTTCGAGCCGCTGCTTTTGGAAGCAAAAGGCGATGTTTACGCTGCACAAAACAAAACCAAAGAAGCCGCGCAAAGCTATCAGCAGGCTTTGGAAAAGCTGCCTAAAGACGCCATCGAACGCGAATTGCTGCAAATGAAGCTGGATTCGCAAAAATAAGGTCGTCTGAAAAATTGAGAGACGTATGCGGCTTGTCGGAATCTTTCCGGCAAGCCTTGTCTGTTTTAATTGTGTTCCACTATATTTTCAGACGGCCTTTTGTTTGAATATGCATCATGCAGGGACAAGATTCGCCGAACAGGTCGTCTGAAAAGGCAGATTATTTGGCTTTGCGTTTGAGTAGAAAATACATAGGTACGATATAAAAAAGCGTGCTGATAATTAATGAGACTATGATTTTGAGTGGTCGGTCTGTTTGATACACGCCGAGCAATAAGCCAATCCCGAAATTCACAGGGAGAAAAATGCATAGTGATGTTAAGATGATCTTTTTCATTGCGTAAAATCCATTAACTATGGCCGGATGAAACTTGCCATACCGTATTTGAAGTTGATAAGCGCAGGCAAGTTCCCCAAGTCGAAGATGGCTGTATGGGACGGAAATTCCAGCTCAAGCCATTGTTCTGTTGAATCTATTTTCAGACGACCCCTTATCCTTTTTAACCTACCGTGTTTTGAAAAACACCTGCTTGTGTTGCAGGTTCGCTTCCGAACCGACACTTGACACAGAAAGACTCCATCATGAAACCCACCATCGCCCTTGTCGGTCGCCCGAACGTCGGCAAATCCACCTTGTTCAACCGCCTGACGCGCACCAAAGACGCGCTTGTGCACGACCTGCCCGGCCTGACCCGCGACCGCCATTACGGACACGGCAAAATCGGCAGCAAACCTTATCTCGTCATCGATACCGGCGGTTTTGAGCCGGTTGTGGACAGCGGCATTTTGCACGAAATGGC
>CAKARM010000298.1:0-3003 GCA_916720585.1 uncultured Neisseria sp. | reverse complement strand
CTTTGCGCTCTTCCAACTCGCGCAGGTATTGCAGCCGCTCGGCAAGCTGGCGCAACTGCGTATCGTCCAACCCGCCTGTGGCTTCTTTGCGGTAACGGGCGATAAACGGCACGGTCGCGCCGTCGTCTAAAAGCTCGACGGCGGCGGTGATTTGGGCGGCGGTGGCGGAGAGTTCTTGAGAGAGGATTTGGGTGATGTTCATGGGGGTCCTTTGGATGGGTACGGGCTGCCTGAAAGGCAAATACGATATATTGAGCAATGAATGTTTTGTTTGGAAATAGGGAAGTCTGATTCAAAAATCCAGCCTCACTTTGGCTACTCCATTTTTTCCATTATGGAAGACAGCCTATATTTTGCTGTTCTAATATGTTCATTGATTTTGTTGGCTATGGTTACAAGTTCATTCATTTTGCTTTGCTGTAGTTCTTGGTCGGCTTGTATTTCCAGAAAGTAGAGATAGCTTTTAAAAGTCCCCCAAAACATATTCATTTCCCCATATATCTGATTCATATCACGAGATAAATCTGGAAAAAATAAATCACAATATGCACTGATTAAATCACAGGATGTGCATATTTCTGAATACGTTGCATCGTATTGTTCTGCAGTTATTTGTGCTTCCCTTTTTATATTGATGCCTGTTAAAGAAAACTCACGGAAAATTTTACTTAATAATTGATGAATTTCCAGCAACATTCTTTTTTGTTCTGTTAATTTCTTTTCAATTTGTGCTCTTTGATATTTTTGATGCTCCATTTCTAATTGAAAATCTTGATTAGACTTAGTTACTTTATTGGTGATAAACGCATTGATAACTGTGCCAATTATTGTACCCACTGCCGCTACCTCCTAAAAAGGTAAGAATTTCATTACTCATAATGTTTTAAAAATATTGATTTTCAGCTACTTAAAATTACCAGTTCAACGCTTCTAGCTCAGACATGGTTTTCTTTAGTTAACATGGTAAAGGTCGTCTGAAAAATATTGCCGGTTTATTCCTCATCACATTCTTCGTCATCTTCATCTTCATCTTCTTCGTCATAAGAAGTGTAGAGCCAATTGTCCCAGCCGAACAGTTCGAGCAGCGTGTCAAAGCGGTCTTGGTCGGTGGTACCGATAAATACGCCGTTTGCGTTGCCGTTTTTTGCGAAGCAAAGCAGGATGATTTCGTGAAAGCCGTCGGTGTAGAAGCGTTGGTTTTCTTGGCGGAGTTCTATGATTTCGGTGCGGTTTTGTTGGATAAACTGTACGGCTTGGACATCTGTCGATTCATCGTCCATGATGTTGGCGCAGTAGTGCAGACCGCCCATGGCGGCGTTGGTGTAAGCCAATTCCAGCAGTAGGGTGCGGGTGTCGGGCAGGTGCGGCTGCCATTTGTAGCTTTCGGTTTCATCGGTGTAAAAGCCGATATGGACAGGCGGGTTGTCTTGCGCTAAATCGGCTCTGGCAATGCCGCACAGAAACACGCCTTGGTTTTCTTCCATCAGTACCAGATAATCGCCGTCAAAATCCATCTTTTCCAATGGCAACAATCGGTTAAACGATTGATTGACCGCCTCGCTGCCGCCCAATGTAAGCAGATATTCGCGCAACATGGCGGGGAAACGGATGCCTAGGCGTTGTTCGGCAGCGGTGATTTCGGCTTCGGGCAGACTGCAGGGTAGGGGGTCAAGTTGATAGAGGGTGGCGATATTTTGCAGATAATTCATGGAGTAATCTGGGGTAGGGGTCGTCTGAAAAACACGCTATTATAAAGGATTAACTTGGTGCCGAACGTCCTTTCAGACGACCCCTTCCTACATTTTCAGCTAAAATACGCGCCATTAAAGGACAAAGCCATGATGACGCCCGAAACCCAGAAACAGCTCAAAATCACCGACGTTTCCGCCAAGAAGCTCGACAAACTCAACCTCAACACCGCATGGGATTTGGTTTTGCATCTGCCGCTGCGTTACGAGGACGAGACGCACATCATGCCGATTAAAGACGCGCCGATCGGCGTGCCGTGTCAGGTTGAGGGCGAGGTCATCCATCAGGAAGTAACGTTCAAACCGCGCAAGCAGCTGATTGTCCAAATCGCCGACGATTCCGGCAGCGTCCTTTTTCTGCGCTTCATCCACTTTTACGCCAGCAACCAGAAACAGATGGCGGTCGGCAAACGCATCCGCGCCGTGGGCGAAATCAAACACGGGTTTCACGGCGACGAGATGATTCATCCCAAAATCCGCGATGCGGAGAGCAGCGGTTTGGCGGAAAGCCTCACGCCGATTTATCCGACTGTAAACGGTTTGAACCAGCTCACTTTGCGCCGCATCATTCAGACGGCGTTGGACGTTACGCCGCTGCACGACACGCTGCCCGATGCCTTATTGGGTCGTCTGAAACTGCCACACCTCGCCGAAAGCCTGCGCCTTTTGCATTCGCCGCCGCCGAGTTTTACCATCCACCAGCTTTCCGACGGCGCGCTGCCCGCATGGCAGCGGCTCAAATTCGACGAACTTTTGGCGCAACAGCTTTCCATGCGCTTGGCGCGGCAGAAGCGCGTCAGCGGCACGGCGGCGGCATTGGGCGGCGACGGCACATTGACCCAAGCCCTGCGCCACGCCTTACCGTTTGCCCTGACCGATGCACAAGAAAGAGTCGTGTCTGAAATCTGCCGCGACATGGCGCAAACCCACCCCATGCACCGCCTGTTGCAAGGCGATGTCGGCAGCGGCAAAACCATCGTCGCCGCTTTGTCCGCGCTGACCGCCATCGAATCCGGCGCGCAGGCGGCCGTGATGGCGCCGACCGAAATCCTTGCCGAACAGCATTTCATCAAGTTCAAACAATGGCTCGAACCTTTAGGACTCGAAGTCGTCTGGCTCTCCGGCAGCCAGCGCAAAAAAGCCAAAGACGAAGCCAAAGCCAAACTCGCCGACGGCACCGTCAAAATCGCCGTCGGTACGCACGCCCTGTTTTCAGACGACGTCGAGTTCCAAAATCTGGGCTTGGTGATTGTGG
>CAKARM010000297.1:0-3034 GCA_916720585.1 uncultured Neisseria sp. | reverse complement strand
ACGCCGTACTGGTTTAAAGTTAATCCACTATATCTATCCGCTACTCTGCCGCCTTGTTACGACTACCGTGTCGGTTCACGACAAGGGATCGTCTGAAAAACAAAAGCCCTGCCAAAAGGCAGGGCTTTGTTGATGATGGGGCAAATCCGCCATCAGATTTGTTTTTTCAGAATCTTGCGCAGGGTCGCCAATTGGCGGCGGCTGACGGGAAGCGGTTTGGGTACGTCCAAAACCTTCGCCCCCCAAATGGCATTGCTCTCGTCTTCCTCTTCATCCAAGCGGATAAGGCAGTCTAAGGTGTGTCGGAACACGATGGCGTTGCGGTGGATGCGGATTACTTTGTCTCCGAGCAGCTCTTCCCAAGAAACCAGCGTTTTGGGCAATTCGTATCGCTGCCCGTCGCCGGTAATCAGGAATACGGTTTTATGTTCCGCCAATAAGTAACGCGCCTGCTGCCATGGGATTTCAATCATCAGATCACGGCTGAAGACGGTGAAA
This sequence comes from uncultured Neisseria sp., assembly GCA_916720585.1. GTDB lineage: Bacteria > Pseudomonadota > Gammaproteobacteria > Burkholderiales > Neisseriaceae > Neisseria. Next base: position 2,536 of record CAKARM010000297.1, on the reverse strand, counting down.
TGGGTGAAATCGTCGGCTTTTTCGCGGTATTTTTCGCCGACGCGGTCAAGCGCCGCTTGCAGACGGGTCATTCTGATGGGCTTGAGCAGGTAGTCAGCGGCAGCCAATTCGAAGGCACGCAGGGCGTGTTCTTCATAGGCGGTGGTAAAAATAATTTCGGGCTGGCGTTTGGCACCGCGCTTGATGCGCTCGACAAACTCCAAGCCATTGATTTCAGGCAGGCCGATATCGGCGAATACGATATCTGCTTCATGTATGCTCAACCAATCCAATGCCGGCTGGGCATGGTGGAATACATTAAGCAAGACGACATTGCATTCTTCAAGTAAGACCCGTAAACGCTCTGCTGCCAGCACTTCGTCTTCAACAATAATGGCACTTAACATAATCTTTTTTTCTTTGTTATTTTAAATACGAATGTGAACTTTAAATCAATACACAACGTTCCCGCGTGTTTTCGGTATGTTGAAACATTTTTCTCATACGGTTGCCTCTTTCTGCCGTTTTGGCAGACAGGCCAAACATTCATCTGAAATGAAAGTGGTCTTGAGGTGTTTAGGAATATACCTTAATTCTGTTAACTTTATCCAAAAAACAAGCGATTACTTACAAAAATTAAAAAATTTAAGTAATACCTCAAGTAATTTGTTGCAAATTTACAAATTTACTCCGTGACTATGTCATTAACCGGTATCGCCCGTATCTCCCAATGTAAAACCGCCCACGCCAACAATTCCTCGGGTCGGTCGACTTCGGGTGCGTCGGGAAGATTGAGGTAACGCATTACTTGCCGCAAAAGCGCTTCGCGCCGGTTCAAATCCAAGGCGGGAGCAAGCGTTTGTTTGGACCATTTCTGCCCCAGCGAATTCACCAGCAAAGGCAGGTGCGCGTAATGCGGCGTGTTTGCGCCGAGACATTGCTGCAAATAAATCTGACGCGGCGTGGACACCAGCAAATCCTGTCCGCGCACGATATGCGTGATGCCTTGTTCGGCATCGTCCGCGACTACGGCAAGCTGATACGCCCAAAAACCGTCCGCCCGCAGCAGGACAAAATCGCCGATATCGTGTGCCAGATTTTGGGCGTAATAGCCGACAATCTCATCCTGAAAACCGATTATCCTGTCGGGAACGGCAATCCGCCAAGCAGGCGTTTTCCCATTCGCTTCAGGCCTTTGCGCCGGAACGCGGCAACGCCCGTTATACACAAATCCGTCCGCCCCTGCCGTTGCCGCCGCCTGCCAGTCTTTACGGCTGCAATAACAAGGATATACCAGCCCCTCACTTTTCAGACGACCCAATGCCTCTTGATACAGCCCGTTCCGTCGGCTTTGGTAGGCGACTTCGCCGTCCCATTCAAAGCCGAACGCTTCCAATGTGTGCAAAATATGCGCGGCGGCACCCGCCATTTCCCTGGGCGGATCCAAGTCTTCCATACGCACCAGCCACTTGCCGCCGTTGGCGCGCGCATCGGCATAAGAAGCCAAAGCGGTCAGCAGCGAGCCTATGTGCAGCAAACCCGTAGGGCTGGGGGCGAAGCGTCCTATATACATGCAAACTCCGTATGGAACTCAAAATGGGCAATATGTCGGCAAAGCCTGAACTGCCAACTGCGGCGCAGCATCAGGCTTTCATACCGCGTATTTTATCGTAGGGCTTTTGTGAAGGCCCAAATGTTTTTCAATGCAGGCGCAACCCTGCCCATCCCAGCCTTGCCGCGTTTCACAAACCAGAAAGATGGTTTAAACAAAAAGGTCGTCTGAAAATGCCTCTTCCGCTTTTTCAGACGACCCCTTCCCTATTCCGCTTATGCTTCCTGCGCATCCACATCCACCGACCATCGGATTTTGCCGTCCCTGTTCTGCTGCAACACCTGCACCCATAAACTCACGGCGCGGTGCAAATCCTGTCGGGATGTCGATTCGAGGAAGATTTGCGCGCGTTCGCGTTCGGCTAGGCGCACCATCAGCATGGGGGCGGCGCCGAACTGGGAGACGCTTTCGGGTAAAAGCGGGGCGAGGGTTTCTTTGGCGGCGTTGAGAAACTCCATCGCATCGGCAACGCGCGGCGCGTCGGCGCGGACGGCGGTTTGGAAACCGAAAGGCGGCATGGAAAACATTTGCCGCTCGTTCAATTCGTTTTCGGCGAACACGGCGTAATCCTGCGCTTTGACGGCGGCAAAGACGGGATGTTCGGGCAGTTGGGTCTGTATCAGCACCTTGCCGGGTTTGTCGGCGCGCCCCGCCCTGCCGGACACTTGCATCAGCTCGGCAAACAGCCTTTCCGGTGCGCGAAAGTCCGCGCTGTACAGGCTGCCGTCGGCGTTCAACACGATAACAAGGTTGAGCCGCGCGAAATCATGGCCTTTGGCGAGCATCTGCGTGCCGACCAAAATGTCAATTTCGTTGTCGGCGATGCGGCGGTACAAATCTGCCCAGTCGTTTTTGTGCGCGGTGCTGTCCCTGTCGACGCGGACGACGGCAGCCTTGGGCAGGAAGGCGCGCAGGGTTTCTTCGACGCGCTGCGTGCCGTGGCCG
>CAKARM010000296.1:0-3036 GCA_916720585.1 uncultured Neisseria sp. | reverse complement strand
TCTTTTTTGTCCGTGAAATATTTTACCGCTTCCGGCGTTTCAAATTCGGGCAGCTCGAGTTTGATCACGCGCGGCTGGACGAGTTTCAGGTTGTATTCGCCCACTTTGTCCAACCATGCCTGGATTTCGGGGCGGATTTCATCTTTCAGACGACCCTCGCGGTCAAGATAGCGGACAACGTCCAAACTCTCGCCCATAAACGAACCGTCTTCTTTTTGCAGGATGGGCACTTGTTTCGCGCCAATCATGCCGATCGGCGTTGCCTCGTCGTCGTTTGCCAGCACGACCTCTTCAACGTCCGCGCCAAACAGCCCGGCCGCCATCCGCGCACGCACGCAAAACGGGCAATGGTCGTAAATATACAGCTTCATCGGATACTCCTTTTTAAGTTCATCAAACGGACGAACCATATCATTTAAGGTCGTCTGAAACAACCCGCTTACAGACAATATAGTGGATTAAATTTAAATCAGGACAAGGCGACAAAGCCGCAGACAGTACAGATAGTACGGAACCGATTCACTTGGTGCTTCAGCACCTTAGAGAATCGTTCTCTTTGAGCTAAGGCGAGGCAACGCTGTACTGGTTTAAAGTTAATCCACTATATCCCGCAAAACAGCCCGCAAATCCCTTTGGCAACCTGTTACAATAAACCTGTTTTTATCGAAACGAAAAGACACCATCATGACCGCCACCAGCCCGATTCAAGACACGCAAAGCGCGACTCCGCAAGAATTGCGCGAATGGTTCGACAGCTACTGCGCCGCGCTGCCAGACAACGATAAAAACCTCATCGGCGCCGCATGGTCGTTGGCAAAAGAACACTATCCCGCCGATGCCGCCACGCCGTATGGCGAGCTGCTGCTCGACCATTTGCTTGGCGCGGCGCAGATGGTCAACGAACTCGACCTGCTCTCCGATGCCGTCGCCGCCACCCTGCTTGCCGACATCGGACGCTACGTTCCCGATTGGAACCTTTTGGTTTCCGAACGCTGCAACAGCACCGTCGCCGAGCTGGTCAAAGGTGTGGACGAAGTGCAGAAACTCACCCACTTCGCCCGAGTGGACAGCCTCGCCACTTCCGAAGAGCGCACGCAGCAAGCCGAAACCATGCGTAAAATGCTGCTGGCGATGGTAACTGACATCCGCGTCGTGTTGATCAAACTCGCCATGCGCACCCGCACCATGCAGTTCCTCAGCGAGGTTCCCGACAGCCCCGAAAAGCGCGCCGTCGCCAAAGAAACCCTCGACATTTTCGCCCCGCTCGCCAACCGTTTGGGCGTGTGGCAGCTCAAATGGCAGCTCGAAGACCTCGGCTTCCGCCATCAAGAACCCGAAAAATACCGCGAAATCGCCCTGCTTTTGGACGAAAAACGCACCGAGCGCCTCGAATACATCGAAAACTTCCTCAACATCCTGCGCGGCGAACTCAAAAAATACAACGTTCACTTTGAAGTCGCCGGCCGCCCGAAACACATCTACTCCATTTACAAAAAAATGGTGAAGAAAAAACTCAGCTTCGACGGGCTGTTTGACATCCGTGCCGTGCGGATTCTGGTCGATACCGTTCCCGAGTGTTACACCACGCTGGGTATCGTCCACAGCCTCTGGCAGCCCATCCCCGGCGAGTTCGACGACTACATCGCCAACCCCAAAGGCAACGGCTATAAAAGTTTGCACACCGTTATCGTCGGCCCCGAAGACAAAGGCGTGGAAGTGCAAATCCGCACCTTCGATATGCACCAATTCAACGAATTCGGTGTCGCCGCCCACTGGCGTTATAAAGAGGGCGGCAAGGGCGATTCAGCCTACGAACAAAAAATCGCCTGGTTGCGCCAACTCTTGGATTGGCGCGAAAACATGGCGGAAAGTGGCAAGGAAGATCTCGCCGCCGCCTTCAAAACCGAGCTTTTCAACGACACGATTTACGTTTTGACCCCGCACGGCAAAGTCCTTTCCCTGCCTACGGGCGCGACCCCCATCGACTTCGCCTACGCCTTACACAGCAGCATCGGCGACCGTTGCCGCGGCGCGAAAGTCGAAGGGCAAATCGTGCCGCTGTCCACCCCACTTGAAAACGGACAGCGCGTCGAAATCATTACCGCCAAAGAAGGGCATCCTTCCGTCAACTGGCTCTACGAAGGCTGGGTCAAATCCAGCAAGGCAATCAGCAAAATCCGCGCCTACATCCGTCAGCAAAACGCCGACACCGTGCGCGAAGAAGGCCGCGTCCAACTCGACAAGCAGCTTGCCAAACTCACGCCCAAGCCCAACCTGCAAGAGCTTGCCGAAAACCTCGGCTACAAAAAACTCGACGACCTTTACACCGCCGTCGGACAAGGCGAAATTTCCAACCGCGCCATCCAGAAAGCCTGCGGTACGCTGAACGAACCGCCGCCCGTACCTGTCAGCGAAACCACCATCGTCAAACAGTCCAAAATCAAAAAAGGTGGCAAAACAGGTGTGCTCATCGATGGCGAAGACGGGTTGATGACCACGCTTGCCAAATGCTGCAAACCCGCGCCGCCCGACGATATTGTCGGCTTCGTTACCCGCGAGCGCGGCATTTCCGTACACCGCAAAACCTGCCCGTCTTTCCAACACCTTGCCGAACAAGCACCCGAAAAAGTGTTGGACGCAAGTTGGGCGGCATTGCAGGAAGGACAAGTGTTCGCCGTCGATGTCGAAATCCGCGCCCAAGACCGATCGGGCCTTTTACGCGACGTATCCGACGCGCTCGCCCGCCACAAACTCAACGTTACCGCCGTGCAAACCCAGTCCCGCGACTTGGAAGCCAGCATGAGGTTCACGCTCGAAGTCAAACAAGTTAACGACCTCCCGCGCGTCCTCGCCAGCCTCGGCGACGTCAAAGGCGTTTTGAGCGTCACGCGCTTGTAAGGTGGAACAAAAGGTCGTCTGAAAAACGGATTTCAGGTTTTTCAGACGACCTTTTTGTCTGTGTCTTAAATCGACATCGGAAGTATAGTGGATTAACTTTAAATCAGGACAAGGCGACGAAGCCGCAGACAGTACAGA
>CAKARM010000295.1:0-3043 GCA_916720585.1 uncultured Neisseria sp. | reverse complement strand
TACTGTCTGCGGCTTCGTCGCCTTGTCCTGATTTAAATTTAATCCACTATAAAAAGGTCGTCTGAAAATGTTTTCAGACGACCTTTTTCATATCAAATCAAATTAGCCGCGCCGCCAAGTTGTACCGCCGGCGTTGTCTTCCAGAATGATTTTGTGTTCCTTCAGAAGGTCGCGGATGCGATCGGACTCTGCCCAGTTTTTATCGGCACGCGCCTGTTTGCGTTGGGCAATTAAATCATCGATTTCTTCGTTGGAGAGGGATTTACGGATAAAATAACCAGATTGAACACGATACTCCTTTTCTTCTGCTGGTCGCCAATTTGTCTTGCCAGTAGAGCTATCTTCTAGAAAGATATCATATTCATTCAGAAGAAAGTTGCGAATACGGTCGGCTTCCGCTTGGTTGTTTTGAGCGCAAGCCAAGTCATATTGCTTGACTAAGTCATCAATTTCTTTTTTGGAAAGACCTTCTAAAACTGCACCACCTTGCAGAAACTCAATTGGATCACGCTGTAGCAGGCCGATGATGCCGCCCAAGGCTTTCAGGCAGCCGGCGAGGTGTGCATCATTGGTCTTGTTCACTTCACCTGCCAGTTCGAACAACACGGCAACGGCTTCGACCGTACCGAAATCGTCGTTCATGGCGGCGTAAAAGCGACGGGTGTAGTCATTGGCGTTTTCGGACAATTCGAACGCGGCGGCAGGCGTGTTTTTCAACGTGGTGTACAGGCGGGTCAACGCGCCTTTTGCGTCGTCCAGATGCGCGTCGGAGTAGTTCAGCGGGCTGCGGTAGTGGGCGCGCAGGATGAAGAAGCGCACGACTTCGGGGTCATATTGTTTCAACACTTCGCGGATGGTGAAGAAGTTGCCCAACGATTTGGACATTTTTTCGCCATCTACACGGATAAAGCCGTTGTGCAGCCAGTATTTGACGTGGCTGGCGATACTTTGACCGTGGTGGGTTTGCGCGTGGTCGTGGCCGCAAGTATGACCGCTGGCGCCGACGCTTTGGGCGATTTCATTTTCGTGGTGCGGGAACTGCAAATCCGCACCGCCGCCATGAATGTCGAAAGTATCGCCGAACAGGTTTTCACTCATGGCAGAGCATTCGATGTGCCAGCCCGGACGACCGTTGCCCCACGGGCTTTCCCATGCCGGCTCGCCTGCTTTCGCCGCTTTCCACAACACAAAATCAAGCGGATCGCGTTTGAAACCATCCACTTCCACGCGCTCGCCTGCACGCAGGTCGTCCAGCGATTTGCCCGATAATTGTCCGTAAGCCGAAAACTCGCGCACGGCGTAATAAACGTCGCCGTTGGCGGCAGGATAGGCTTTGCCGTTTTGAATCAGGGTTTCAATCATAGCAATCATTTGCGGGATGTTTTCCGTCGCCTTCGGCTCGATGTCGGGTCGCAATACGCCCAAAGCATCGGCATCTTCGTGCATGGCTTGGATAAATCGAGCAGTCAGTTTGCCGATGGTCTCGCCGTTTTCAGCCGCGCGGGCAATGATTTTGTCGTCGATGTCGGTAATATTGCGCACATAAGTGAGCGGATAGCCGCACTCACGCAGCCAGCGGGCAATCATGTCGAACACAACCATCACACGGGCATGACCGAGATGGCAGTAGTCATAAACCGTCATGCCGCACACGTACATGCGCACGTTTTTAGGGTCGATGGGTGTGAAGGGTTCTTTTTGACGGGTAAGGGTGTTGTAGATGGTGGTCATATGCTCTATTCAATAGATAATTTATGAAATTTAGAGACGAGATTAAAATAATGTAACCATATATTCTGTATTGGGAATCTCATGTATCCAAAGACAGTTTTCAAGATAATTAAGTTCATAGTCGATTAGATAATCTCGAATGGTTTTTTCAGTTACTTTGTTATGAATGCCCAAACACCATGGTTCTCTTCCTGTTCTTAGACTTGAACGTCTTATGCTTCTAAATTTCGCGATGTCATTAATCATGTTTCTAATGCATGTTCGAGCAACTTCATTTTGTTTAATTTCTAAGGGGATTGATTCTTGCGCATATTTTTGCCTGATATAAAAATCAATTGATATATTATTTCGGTAGTCTTTTTTTCTTTTATCTAGAGAATGCCGTGATTCACGCTCCCATTCAGCAACATTTTCATGTTGTTGTAAAAATATCGCTAGTTCAATTTGAAACCAAGTTTCCCAACCAGAAATTTTTGTTTGTTTCATGATTTGGAAGCGCTCAATTAAGTCAGGCTGAGATAAAAATTCAGTTAGTAAATTTTTTAGAAAATTAAAATCTTTATGAATCTTATACATAGGAAATATCCGCAATATTGTATCAATATTATATTCAGACGACCTCTTTATCAAACAAAGGTCGTCTGAAACTTTTTACTCCGGCTTGAACACGCCTGTATCCGTTTTAGGCTGTTGCTCGGCACTCTCAACATTTGCGGCTGCCTGCTCCGCTTCGGCTTTCTCGGCTTCGATGCGTTTTTTCTCGGTCAGGTATTGGTTGATTTGGTGTACCAATTCCTGCGTACCTTGGTGGGTCAGAGCGCTGATTTGGAAGAGGCGCGGGGTTTCCATGTCGAATTGGAAGCGGTCATCTGGTTTGGGGTAATCCCAGCCGATGGCTTCGAGGAAGGCGGCGGTGCGTGCTTGGGCTTCTTCTTCGTCGAGCATGTCGAGTTTGTTCAGCACGAGCCAGCGCGGTTTGCCGTAAAGTTCTTCATCGTATTTGCGCAATTCGTTGATGATGGCGAGGGCTTCTTCTGCTGGATTGACGGCTTCGTCAAAGGGCGCCAAATCGACGATGTGCAACAGCAGACCGGTGCGTGATAAGTGTTTGAGGAAACGGTGTCCGAGGCCTGCGCCCTCTGCCGCGCCTTCAATCAGGCCAGGGATGTCTGCCATGACGAAGCTGTGGTTTTCGTCGATGCGTACGACGCCTAAATTCGGATGCAGGGTGGTAAAGGGGTAGTTGGCGATTTTGGGACGTGCGGCGGATACGGCGGTAATCAGGGTGGATTTACCGGCGTTGGGCATGCCT
>CAKARM010000294.1:0-3082 GCA_916720585.1 uncultured Neisseria sp. | reverse complement strand
CCTAAATGTCTTGATGGGAATTTAGGGGATTTTGGGGAATTTTGCAAAGGTCTCAACCCATGAAGGCAGCAAGCCGCAGATACTACGTGTAGCATCGCAGCTGTAGCGAAAAATCAGTTTATTCGCCATATGATTCAAAAGGGATGCAAAAAGCCCGAAAAGCGCGGTTTTATGCTAAAATTCCCATCTATTTTTGCCATACGAAATAAAGAAAACCATGACCGACGCAACTATACGCAACGACCATAAATTCGCACTCGAAACCCTGCCCGTCAGCCTTGAAGACGAAATGCGCAAAAGCTATCTCGATTACGCCATGAGCGTGATTGTCGGCCGCGCGCTGCCCGATGTGCGCGACGGTTTGAAGCCGGTGCACCGCCGCGTGCTTTACGCCATGCACGAGCTGAAAAACAACTGGAACGCCGCCTACAAAAAATCGGCGCGTATCGTCGGCGACGTCATCGGTAAATACCATCCGCACGGTGATGTCGCGGTTTACGACACTATCGTGCGCATGGCGCAGGATTTTTCGATGCGCTACGTCTTAATCGACGGTCAGGGCAACTTCGGTTCGGTTGACGGCGACGGCGCCGCGGCCATGCGTTATACCGAAATCCGCATGGAGAAAATTGCCCACGAAATGCTGGCGGACATCGAAGAAGAAACCGTCAATTTCGGCCCGAACTACGACGGCAGCGAACACGAACCGCTGGTGTTGCCGACCCGCTTCCCCGCGCTGTTGGTCAACGGCTCGTCCGGTATTGCCGTCGGTATGGCGACCAACATCCCGCCGCACAACCTCACCGACACCATCAATGCCTGTTTGCGTCTTTTGGATGAACCCGAAACCGAAATCGACGAATTGATCAACATCCTGCAAGCCCCCGATTTCCCGACCGGCGCGACCATCTACGGCTTGAGCGGCGTGCGCGAAGGCTATAAAACCGGCCGCGGCCGCGTCGTCATGCGCGGTAAAACCCATATCGAACCCATAGGCAAAAACGGCGAACGCGAAGCCATCATCATCGACGAAATTCCGTATCAGGTGAACAAAGCCAAGCTGGTGGAAAAAATCGGCGAACTGGTGCGCGAAAAAACGTTGGAAGGCGTATCCGACCTGCGCGACGAATCCGACAAATCCGGTATGCGCGTCGTTATCGAATTGAAACGTAACGAAAACGCCGAAGTCGTTTTAAACCAGCTCTACAAACTCACCCAGCTTCAAGACAGCTTCGGCATCAACATGGTTGCTTTGGTTGACGGTCAGCCGCGCCTGTTGAACCTGAAACAGATTTTGGCGGAATTCTTGCGCCACCGTCGCGAAGTCGTTACCCGCCGCACCCTGTTCCGCCTGAAAAAAGCGCGTCATGAAGGCCATATTGCCGAAGGTAAAGCCGTCGCATTGTCCAATATCGACGAGATGATTCGGTTGATTAAAGAATCCGCCGACGCGCCCGAAGCCAAAGAAAAACTGTTGTCCCGCGCATGGCGCAGCGGCTTGGTGGAAGACATGTTGAGCCGTACCGACCTCGACCTGCGCATGGCGCGTCCCGAAGGTCTGCCCGCCAACCTCGGCTTGCAGGAACAAGGCTATTATCTGAGCGAAATCCAAGCCGACGCCATCCTGCGCATGAGCCTGCGCAACCTGACCGGCCTCGACCAAGAAGAAATCGTCGGCGACTACAAAAACATCATGGCAAAAATCATCGACTTTTTGGACATTTTGGCGAAACCGGAACGCATCACCCAAATCATCCGCGAAGAATTGGAAGAAACCAAAACCAATTTCGGCGACGAACGCCGCAGCGAAATCAACCCGTTCGGCGGCGACATTGCCGATGAAGACCTGATTCCGCAACGCGAAATGGTCGTTACCCTAACTCACGGTGGCTATATCAAAACCCAGCCGACCACCGACTATCAGGCGCAGCGTCGCGGCGGGCGCGGCAAACAGGCGGCGGCCACTAAAGACGAAGACTTCATCGAAACCCTGTTCGTTGCGAACACGCATGACTATTTGATGTGTTTCACCAACCTCGGCAAGTGCCACTGGATTAAGGTTTACAAACTGCCCGAAGGCGGACGCAACAGCCGCGGCCGTCCGATTAACAACGTCATCCAGTTGGAAGAAGGCGAAAAAGTCAGCGCCATCCTCGCCGTGCGCGAGTTCCCCGAAGACCAATACGTCTTCTTCGCCACCGCACAAGGGATGGTGAAAAAAGTCCAGCTTTCTGCCTTTAAAAACGTTCGCAGCCAAGGCATCAAAGCCATCGCGCTCAAAGAAGGCGACTACCTCGTCGGCGCCGCGCAAACCAGCGGCTCGGACGACATCATGCTGTTCTCCAACTTGGGCAAAGCCATCCGTTTCAACGAATACTGGGAAAAATCCGGCAACGACGAAGCGGAAGATGCCGACATCGAAACCGAAATTTCAGACGACCTCGAAGACGAAACCGCCGACAACGAAAATGCCCTGCCAAGCGGCAAACACGGTGTGCGTCCGTCCGGTCGCGGCAGCGGCGGCCTGCGCGGTATGCGCCTGCCTGCCGACGGCAAAATCGTCAGCCTGATAACCTTTGCCCCCGAAGCCGCGCAAAGCGATTTGCAAGTGCTGACCGCCACCGCCAACGGCTACGGCAAACGTACCCCGATTGCCGATTACAGCCGTAAAAACAAAGGCGGACAAGGCAATATCGCCATCAACACCGGCGAACGCAACGGCGATTTGGTCGCCGCAACCTTGGTCAGCGAAACCGACGACCTGATGCTGATTACCAGCGGCGGCGTCCTTATCCGCACCAAAGTCGAACAAATCCGCGAAACCGGTCGCGCCGCAGCAGGCGTGCGCCTGATTAATCTGGACGAAGGCGAAACCTTGGTATCGCTAGAACGTGTTGCCGAAGAAGCGGAAGATGAAAATCCCGAAGTAGAAAATCCGGAAGGCAATGAAGCCGAGAACGCCGTATCGGATACTGAAGGTGGCGAAGCGTAAATCAAGCTTCCGATTGACCGGAGCCGATTGGCAGGGTCGTCTGAAACGATAGGTTTCACGATATAGTGGATTAACTAAATCAGGACAAGG
>CAKARM010000293.1:0-3092 GCA_916720585.1 uncultured Neisseria sp. | reverse complement strand
TCTCTTTGAGCTAAGGCGAGGCAACGCCGTACTGGTTTAAAGTTAAGCCACTATAAAAGGTCGTCTGAAACCCGCGATACAGGCTTTCAGACGACCTTTCTTATTGCTTAAGAACGTTGAAACAGATTATTTGGCTGCTTCAGGTTGGCTGGCTGCTTGGCTGGCGGCTGCCGCTTTATCGCCTTCTTTAGCGAAGTATTTGGCGTGGATTTTGTCGTATTCGCCGCTGTCGCGTACTTTTTTCAGCGCTTCGTTCAGCATTTTGACGGTCGCTTCGTCGCCTTTGCGTGCGGCGATGCCGTAGTTTTCAATCGTGAAATCAGGCAGGGTGATGAAGTCCATGCTTTTGGTCGGGTTGTTTTTCACATAGTTGGCGATGACCGCACTGTCGCTGACTACGGCATCCACGCCGCCGTTTTCCAGCTCTTTGATGACCAAGGGAACGCTCTCGAAGCGGGCGATTTTAGGATTGTCGTTGCCCAAGAGTTTGGAAACGGAGAAGTCGCCGGTTTGTCCGGTAACGACACCGACTTTCGCCATGTTTTTGAGGTCGTCTGAAGAGGCGACTTTTTTACCTTTGGGAACGAGGACGACTTGGGTGATTTCAAAATAAGGGTCGGTGAAATCCATGGACTGCTTGCGCTCGTCGGTAATGGTTACGCCGGAGATGACGATATCCGTATCGCCGTTTTTGAGCGCGGGGAAGAGGCTGTCCCAAGGCTGGTGTTTAAATTCGACTTTGAATCCGCCGGCTTTAGCCATCGTGTTCATCAAATCGACGTCGAAACCTTCAACGTTGCCGGCGGAATCCAATGATTCGAAAGGGGCGAATTCGGCGTTGGCGGCGACGCGGTACACTTTGTCGGCTTTAGGGGCTGACGAGGAAGCGTCTTTGCTTTGGCCGCCGCAGGCGGAGAGCGCCAGCGCGGAGCAGGCGAGGGCGGCTGCAATCCATTTTTTCATGTTCATGGGGAGGTTCCTTCTTTACGGATATTAATAAATAAACGGATAGTTTAACACGGTTTGGGGAAGTCGCTACGCGTTAGTGGTCTTTTTCGCGGAAAAAAGCGTAGGTTACGTCATGGAAGAGGTCGGTATGCGGGCTGTCTTCGTAGTTCAATTCGGCGAGCGCGTCTTCAAAGGCAAGCTGGATGGACTCGACGGCTTCGTTTGCCATGTCGGACGGCAGCGAACGGATCAGGCCTTTGAGGGCGGTGGCGAGGACGTGGTTCTGCATACGCAAAACATCGTTGGCTTCTTCCAAATATTCGAGGCGTTGTTCGATGCTGCTCATGATGTGTTCCTGGGAATCTGTTAAAATACCGCATTATAGCAAATCACGGCATTCGCTATGCGCGTGAAATGAAATGACACAACGGAAGAACGAAAGCTAAAAATGGATACGAATCGTCCCGATACGCCACAACAAACGGATGAAAGCCTGGATTGGGAAAGCCGCTTGGAAAAGCTGCGGCAAACCCGCCAATTGAACGCACCTTACACACACGCGCCTTTGGTGCGCGAATCTCAAGAGCCCGCCTTCGAGCAGAAGCACAAAGCCAAGTCGGTCAAGCTCGACGATGCCAACCGCGATGCCGTGTTGACGGAATATCTGCGCAAATGGCAGGAGGAACACAACGCCATGCTGGAGGAAGAAGCCGCTGAAACGGCGGAGACCGATGCGATGGTGATTTTGCAGGAAAACTGGCTGAACGCGCAGTCTTCGCTGCAAATGAGCGCGTCCGACAGGCAAATCGAGTCCACGCGCACGGTTTGGCTGAACCCGAAACGTAAAACGGTCGAATTTGACGCGCCCGCAAAAGCAGAGACAACGTCGTCTGAAAACGAAAATCCGCAGGTACAAGAGCAGGTTTCAGACGACCTCAAAGACGAAACGCCGCCGATTACCGTCCATATCAACGTATTAAACCCGCAGGTTATCAACCGCAGAGAAGTGTTCTGCATTTCCGAGCAAGACCTGAGCGAGCGTTTGATCAAACGCCTGCGCCCGCACGTCGCCGACGCCGTCAACGGCATGATACGCACCGCCGTGCAGAAACAAATGGCGTTGTTTACCTACCAGCTCCAACAAACCCTCAGCGAACAGGCGCCCGATTTGGTGGAACAGCTTTTGGATTACAACGTGAAAAAAATCCTGAACGACATCAAATACGAAATGAAATACAGTCAGGGAAACAAAAAAGCGTGATAACGCAGCCGCCGCTTCAGGTATCGGACTGAAAATGCTGATTTTTCCGCTGGTTTTGTATATAATGGCGGCTCACGTTATCGTGATTTAACTCCTTTCAAATAATTTATGCCCGATGAACCGTCGGGCATTTTTTTGGGCGTGGATTTTATGAACAAAAACAAATGGATTTGGATACTGATTGTTGCCGCCGTGGTAGTCAGTTATCAAAAAATGCAGCAGGGGCGGCAAGGTCGGGCAGCGGATGCTGTACCAACCCAAACGCAGCCCCAAACCCAAGCGGAAAAACGCCAATCCGAGCAGTCTGAATCCAAAAAATCGCAACCGAAGCAGCCGAAATCCGACCGCCAAGCAGGGCAGGGCAGTGCGGAACAAATATTGCAGCAAGCCTTTGAAAACCAACAAAGTGATATTCAAGTGAAAGGCGCAGGTACGGTTCTCAAAACGCTGCCCGACGACAACCAAGGCACGCGCCATCAGCGTTTTATCTTGAAACTGTCCAGCGGGCAAACGCTTTTAGTGGCGCACAACATCGACCTCGCCGAAAAAATCAAAGGCTTGAAAAAAGGCGATAAAGTCGGCTTCTACGGCGAATACGAATGGTCGGAACAGGGCGGCGTCCTCCATTGGACGCACCACGACCCCGCAGGCCGCCATACCGACGGCTGGCTGGAACACGACGGGCGGGTTTATCAATAAAAGCTTGGAACGATTGCAAAAGGTCGTCTGAAAAACGTTTTCAGACGACCTTTTGCCATTCGCCGCCAAACTTGAAAGACGGCGCAAATAAGCGCAAAATGTTAACAAGTTAACCTATGGCTTCTCTTATTTATAGTGGATTAACTAAATCAGGACAAGGCGACGAAGCCGCAGACAGTACAGA
>CAKARM010000292.1:0-3103 GCA_916720585.1 uncultured Neisseria sp. | reverse complement strand
AGGCTTGGTGAAAAAGTTTGGTGACAATTACGCTGTCGATAACATCGACTTGGATATTTATCAACATGAAATCTTTGCCCTTTTGGGCAGCTCCGGCAGCGGCAAATCTACGCTGCTGCGTATGCTGGCGGGCATGGAAAGCCCTAATCAGGGCAAAATCATTCTGGACGGTCAGGACATTACCAAACTTGCCCCCTACGAGCGCCCCATCAATATGATGTTTCAAAGCTATGCCCTGTTCCCGCACATGACGGTGGAGCAGAACATTGCCTTCGGTCTGAAACAAGACAAAATGCCCAAAGATGAAATCGCCGCACGCGTAGAAGAAATGCTGCGTTTGGTGCAGATGACCAAATACGCCAAGCGCAAACCGCATCAATTATCCGGCGGTCAGCAACAACGTATTGCTTTGGCACGCAGCTTGGCAAAGCGTCCGAAAATCCTGCTGCTTGACGAACCTCTCGGCGCGTTGGACAAAAAACTGCGCCAACAAACCCAGCTCGAATTGGTCAATACGCTGGAACAAGTCGGCGTAACCTGCATCATGGTCACGCACGACCAAGAAGAGGCGATGACGATGGCGACCCGCATCGCCATCATGTCTGACGGTCAGTTGCAACAGGTCGGTACGCCCAGCGATGTGTACGACTACCCCAACAGCCGCTTTACCGCCGAATTCATCGGCGAGACCAATATTTTCGGCGGCGTCGTGATTGACGACCATGCCGATTATGCAGTCATCGAATGCGAAGGCTTGGAAAACCACGTCCGCATCGACCACGGTCTGGGCGGCCCGAGCGAACAAGACATTTGGGTCAGCATCCGTCCCGAAGACATTGATTTATACAAAGAAAAACCCGACCACTTGGGCAGCTTCAACTGGGCAAAAGGCACTGTGGAAGAAATCGCCTACTTGGGCAGCTTCGCCATCTACCACATCAAACTCGCCAACGGCCGCGTCGTCAAAAGCCAAGTTCCCGCACCTTATTGGTACGTGCGCAACATCACGCCGCCGACTTGGGACGAAACCGTCTATATCAGCTGGCCGGAAAACCAACCGACTCCGTTGTTCCGTTGATTTAAGGGGAATGAGATGAACCTTAAAAAACTGAAAAACAAACTGTTCCGCCGCCCGGGTCAGCGCGCGGTCATTGCCGTGCCGTATATTTGGCTTTTGGTGCTGTTTCTGATTCCGTTCGCCATCGTGCTGAAAATCAGCTTTGCCGAACAAGAAATCGCCATTCCGCCGTTTACGCCGCTGACCAGCGTCGATGAAGATTTAGGTCGTCTGAACATCGCCATCAGTTATCAAAACTATGCCGATATCTTCCAAAATTTTTGGAATACCCTGAATCCATTTGGCGACAGCGAAAACAGCAATATCTATCTGATGACCTACTGGTCTTCGATTAAGACTGCGCTGACGACGACCATCATTTGTCTGCTGATTGGTTATCCGACCGCCTATGCGATTTCGCGCGCCAACCCCGCCATGCGCAACGGTCTGCTGCTTGCCATCATGCTGCCTTTCTGGACTTCCTTCCTGTTGCGCGTCTACGCATGGATGGGCCTGCTGGGACACAACGGCATCATCAACAATTTCCTGCTTAAAATGCAGATTATCGAAGAGCCTTTAGACCTGTTCTACAACGCGTTCTCGCTGAACTTGGTCATGGTCTATGCCTATCTGCCGTTTATGATCCTGCCGCTTTACACGCAACTGGTGAAACTCGACAACCGCCTGCTTGAAGCCGCTTCTGATTTGGGCGCAGGGCCGATTAAATCGTTCTTCACCATTACCCTGCCTCTGTCCAAAACAGGCATCATCGCAGGCTCCATGCTGGTTTTCGTACCCGCAGTCGGTGAATTTGTGATTCCCGAGCTGGTTGGCGGTTCGGAAAACCTGATGATCGGTAAGGTTTTGTGGCAGGCGTTCTTCGATCAAAACAACTGGCCGCTGGCTTCCGCCGTCGCCGTCGTCATGGTCGCACTGCTGGTCGTGCCGATTGCACTGTTCCAGCATTATGAAAACCGCGAATTAGAAGAAGGATCCAAATAATGCAGAAATCCCGATTATCCTGGTTCCTGAAACTGATGCTGATGCTGTCGCTGGCGTTTCTGTATATTCCGCTGGTCGTTTTGGTCATCTATTCGTTCAACGAATCCAAGCTGGTTACCGTTTGGGGCGGCTTTTCAACCAAGTGGTATGGCGCATTGCTGGAAAACGACACCATCTTGGAAGCCGCTTGGCTGTCGCTGCGCATTGCCGCCGCATCCTCGCTTGCAGCCGTCGTTTTGGGCACGCTGGCAGGCTATGCGATGGCGCGCATCAAACGCTTCCGCGGCAGCACCTTGTTTGCCGGTATGATTTCCGCGCCTATGGTTATGCCTGACGTGATTACCGGTTTGTCCATGCTCCTGCTGATTATTCAGGTGCAAATGTTCCTGCAAGGCAGCGAATTGCTCCAAAACCTGTACTTCGACCGCGGTTTCTTCACCATTTTTCTCGGACATACGACGCTTTGTATGGCATACATTACCGTCGTCATCCGCTCGCGCCTGGTGGAGCTTGACCAATCGCTCGAAGAAGCCGCAATGGACTTGGGTGCGCGCCCGCTGAAAATCTTTTTCGTCATCACCCTGCCCTTGATTGCCCCTGCCATCGCTTCAGGCTTCCTGCTCGGCATTACCCTGTCGCTGGATGATTTGGTGATTACCTCCTTCCTGTCCGGTCCCGGTTCTTCCACATTGCCGCAGGTGATTTTCTCCAAAATCAAGCTGGGTCTCGACCCGCAGATGAATGTGTTGGCAACCATCCTGATCGGCATCATCGGTACGCTGGTCATCGTCATCAATTATTGGATGATGCGCCAAGCAACCAAACGTGATCGGGAAGCCGCCGAAGCCTATCGTCAGGAAAAGCTTGCCGCAGAAAAAACAAATTGACCCAATCAGACAGGCTGACCGCATCAATGCAAGGTCAGCCTGTTTTCTTCACGCAACCCGTTTGACAACTTTTCAGACGACCCTCAACTATAGTGGATTAAATTTAAATCAGGATAAGGCGACGAAGCCGCAGACAGTACAGATAGTACGGAACCGA